>NZ_JAELUD010000059.1:0-27494 GCF_016429185.1 Aquitalea sp. ASV11 | reverse complement strand
GCATGGCCCACAGCAGCCAGTCCGGCTTCCAGGCCGGAATGTTTGGCATGGCGCTGACGGTGAAAAACGGCAGCATGCGGTGGCAGACGGTAAGGAATACCGGCAGCAGAAAGCCCCACAAGGCCAGGTCACGCATCAGCAGCCAGCCGCTGGCATTGCCGCTGCACAGCCAGTACAAGCCAGCCAGCAAACCGCCAAAGCCCAATACAAAGCCGCACAGCACCATCCAGGCGTGCAGGCGATTGGCCTGCTGGCTACGCCGGATCAATTGACCAAAAGTGAGTGTCAGCCCGGCAAAGCCGCAGCCATATACCAGCTGGCCAGCCAATAGCCAGCCGCTGCCCAGCGCGAGGCCAGCCAGCCACAACAGCAAGCCCGCCACCATCAGTAGCGGAACGCCCAGATAGCGTGTGCGACTGGGGCCGTCCACTCCCAGCCAGCGCGGCCCGGCGGTAAAGATGAAGCCGGTCATGAACAGCGGAAAGATGCCGTACAGCATCAGGAAAGCATGGGCCATCACCGCCGGGACCGCCGGCAGGATGGGGTGGCTGCCCAGGCGCGAGGCCAGCTCGGCAAACCAGGCGGCAAACAGCAACAGCGCCAGCAGCATGCCAAACAGAAAGGCAATGCGGTGCGGTGCGCGCAGCAAGGGGTGTGGGAGTGGCTGGGTGTTCATGGCGGGCTCGATGCAGGTGGTGATGGCCGAGTATCGCCAGCAGACGGGCAGGATGGGAATGATTCGCGTCAAGACAATCGGCCTTGCCTGTCAGCCAGACAGGCACGGTGCACTGGCCGGTGGTGGTGGCCAACCGCTGCCTTGCACCCCCGGGTGCAAGCAGGCGCAACGCAGCAGTTTCCTGTTGTCTGCCCTTATTGCTTGAACAGCACGGCGATCAGGTCTGACTGGGTAATCATGCCGCACAACTGGCCGGCGGCATCGATCACCGGCATGTGGTGCATGCCGCCATCGGAAAAGGCCAGTGCCAGTTCGCTGATGGGCTGGGTGGCCTGCAGGCTGCGCACCGGCTGGCTCATGATGTCGGCCACCTTGCCATCCAGCCGCGCGGCCTGCGGGATGGCGCTGGCCTGGTGGTGTGGCAGGAAAAAGTCGTGCAGTGACACCATGCCTTGCAGCTGCCCGGCGGCATCAGTCACCGGCAAGGCCTTGACCTTGTGATGTGCCAGCGTGTCCCAGGCTTGCTGCAAGCTGGCATCCGGCCGGATGGACACCACATCGCGCGACATGATGTCGGCGCAGCGGATGGCACCAAAGCGGCGCTTTTGTGCCTGTTGTTCTGCTGCGGTGAAAATGGCGGCCAGGTCGTCCTCGCTCACATCCAGCACCTCGCCATAATCGGCCAGCGCCTGGTGCAAGTCCTGCTGATTGAAAGCGCGGCGTTCGCTGGGTAGCGGGTCGCTGGTGTGGTGCGGGTTTGCGTTCTCTGCCGGCAGGTGCGGATAGCGGCGCTGCACGGCATTGTTGAACAGCAAGGCGACGCCCAGCAGCAACAGGGAATTGGCCAAAACCGGCCACAGCACAAACTGGAAGCCCATGGCCTGGATGGCCGGGCCGCCCAGTACGGCGGTAATGGCGACGGCACCGCCGGGCGGGTGCAGGCAGCGCAGCTGGAACATGGCGGCAATGGCCAGGGCTCCGGCCATGCTGGCAGCCAGGCCGGGGTCGGCAATGGTGTGGGCGCAGGCTACGCCGATGACAGCGGAAACCAGATTGCCCAGCAGCATGGACCAGGGCTGGGCCAGCGGGCTGGAGGGCACGGCAAACAACAGTACGGCCGAAGCCCCCATCGGGGCGATGAACCAGGGACTGGCGCCACCCAGTGCGGCACGGCTGATCAACTCGGTCAGCAGCAGGCCAATACCGGCACCTACGCAGCCATATAGCCGCTCACGGCGGCCCGCCAGTAACTGGGCAGGCAGGAAACCACGCAGCCAGTGCCGCGTGCGTGGGGTTTGGGGTGAAGAAGTCATGACAGATGCAGAGGTGGGGTGGGAGGATATTATATCGCGTAGCGATATTTTCATGCGCAGAACTGCCCGTGCGGGCTGTCTTGCTCAGGCTTGCAGCTTTTGCTGTACGTTCAGCAGCAAGTCCAGCGACTGGGCACCGCCCAGGTCTTTGAGCAACAACAGCTCCTCGCGGTGCAGGGCGGCCAGCTTGGCCACCAGCTCCTGCCCCTTGGGCAGCAGGCTGATTTCCACCTGGCGGCCATCCTGGCGGCCAGGGGTTTTCTTTACCAGGTCCTGCTCCTCGCAGCGTTTGATCAGTCCCACCACGCTGTGATGATGCGATTGCAGCCGCTCGGCCAGTTCCGCCACCGTGGCCCAGTCGCGCCCAGGGTAGCCCTGTACTTGCAATAACAGCAGGTATTGCAGCGGGGTGATGCCATGTTCCTGCGCCAGCTCCTCGCTGAAACGAAGAAACTGGCGCAGGCGGTAACGGAAGTCGGCCAGACGTTCGAAATCCTGTTTGCTGAGTAGCGGAGCGGTCATGGTGGGCAACAGCGGGGAGAAAACACAAGTCCGTTCACCATATCACAACAGCCCGCCACTGCCGAATTGCGCGGCAAAGCAAACCGGGGACGCATAGGCAAGCGGCATCTCCTCTTGCTGCTGCAGGAACAATTGCAAGGCACGGGCGGCGCTGAGCGTGGCATTGTCTTCCACATAGAGCAGGATGATGTGTTGCCGCCTGGCCATGCGCGCCAGCCATTCCCAGCGCTGCGGATTATTGTGCAGCACGGCCCAGTAGATTTCGCAAAACTGGCTCCAGCGTTCCTCACGCCAGTGCATCCAGTCGCTCAGGCCCGGTGCGGGTGAGAGTGCCGGCACATGACGCAAGCGGCGCACAACATCGGCTGGCAGGCCGGCAGGCGGTTCGCTGCCGATCAGGAAGGCCGGTGTGGAGTCAGGCTGGTAGCTTTGCAGGGATTGCAGGGTGATATGCATGATGACTGGCTCCGTTTACAGCAAGGGCAGCAGCAAGAGTGCCACGACAAACAGCCATACCAGTGCACCGATGGCGAAGATGGTATAGGCCAGCGACAGGGTATGCACTGAGTCATCGTGTTCGAACCAGGCATCCAGGCCGTGGTATAGCAGGCCTGCCGATGCAGCCAGCCCCAGCAGTGCACACAGCACATTCAGCGCCGGATAGGGCAGCAGCAAGGACACGGCAGACAGCCAGATGGGCAGCGGCACCAGCGCTGCCAGCCGGTAGCAGTCGGCAAAGGCCGGGCGGCTGCTGGCATGTACCGACTGGCGGATGACCCAGGCCATCAGGCTGACAGCCAGCCAGCTGGTCAGCAGCAGGATCAGGCTGGCTTGCTGCCAGTTTTGCAGCGGCACGCCGGGAGCATAGCTGTCGGCATGATAAGTGGCGGTGTACAGCACCATGCCGCCGGCAAACAGGGATGCTGGCAGCACGATCTTCACAAAGCTGTTAAGCACGGATGGATGACGCTGGCCTAGCTGGTCCCAGCCATGGCGTGATGAGTAAATCATCTGGAGCGGGTGTTGCAGGTTCATGGCGATCTCCTTGGCAGCGACAGGCTGCCATCCAAATATATATCGCAATACGATATAAATCCACAGCAAAATGCACACATGGCGGAGCATGCTGGAGTGGGGAGTGGGGAGTGGGGAGTGGGGAGTGGGGAGTGGGGAGTGCGGCCCGCTCTGCTCAGGCGGCGGGCTGTCCCGGCGGCTGCCCTGGTCGCAGGCAGATGGCCAGCACTTGCCGGTAGCGCAGCCACAGCCTGAGTGCATGCCAGGCTGCCATGACAGTCAGCAGCAGGCTGAACATGGCCAGTGCGCTCTGCCAATGGGCTGGCCGGCTACACCAGGCCAGTGCTGTCAGCAGCCACAGCGCATGCAGGCCGGTCAGCCACCGCACGGCTTGCTCGGAGAGGAAACCATGCGTGGCGGGCAGTACGCCGCGCGGGGGCTGCAAGCGTTGCAGATGCAGCCAGGCCAGAAACGGGGCAATTTTACCCAGCATGCCCAGCACGCAAGCCAGCCCCAGGCCACCCAGCCACAGCACGCCACAGTACAGCGGCAGGCTGGTGCTGGCAGGCCACCAAGGGGCGGCGAGGGCGCATGACAGTCCCGAAAGCAAAGCCAGCATGGCCAGCAGCCAGCTCAGCCACAGGGGGTCTTGCTGGCGGCGACAGCGGCGCAGCTGCTGCAGGGTGAGGCTGGCAAATGCGGCGGCGGGAAGACCAGCCAGTACCAGCCAGCCACTTATCTTGTCCTGCTGCCACAGCAGCAACAGGCTGAGTGCCAGCAGCAGCACCGACTGGCCGGGCAGCAGCCAGCGGCTGGCGGCAGGGTAGGGCGGAGACACCAGAAACATGGGGATTACGGTCTGGCTGACGGCCAGCAGCAAGGCCAGCAACCAGCCCAGGCTTGTCCACAGCACATGGCTGTGCAGCAAAGGCAGGAAGGGCAGCTGGAGTTGCCCACCCAGTGTCAGTACCAGCAACAGGCCCAGGGTCAGCGCCACGCCCAGCCCGATCAGGGCCAGACGCAGCCCCTGGCTGGTGGCATCACGCGCCGGGCTGCGCCACAGGCCGGGCAGCGCATGCAGCAGCAGCGCCAGCCCGGCACTGTAAGCCAGTAGCGCGCCGGTAGTCAGCCATGGTGCTGAAAAGCCATGACTGAAGCCCCAGCACAGGCAGGCCACGCCAGATTGCCAGGCTGGAAACACCCGCCACCACAATGCACGCGGGCGAGGTGTGCCCACCCCGGTGGCCACGGCCAGTAGCTGCAAGATGGCACCGAGCATGGTGTTGCCCAGCACGCCCAGTGCCAGCAGGTGGGTAAGGGTGACAATCAGCGGATCGAAGCGGTTGGCAAGGACAGTGTTGCCCAGCAGCAGGGTGAGCCCGGTGATCAGCAGCCAGGCGAGGCTGGCTGCAAAAAAGCTGCCCGGCAACCAGGGTGGCGGGGCAGCTTCGTAAGACAGCCAGGCCTGGCTCATGGCCGGCTCAGGATCAGGATGACGCCGCCGTCACCGGACAGTTCGAAACGGAAGTCCAGCCCCTGTTGCTGTAGCAGTGGCAGCAGCGGGCTGGGATGGTGCGGCAGGATGTAGGCCGCTTGCTGGCCCGGTGCCAGCCCGTCCGCTTCGTCCAGGATGATTTCCATCGGCTGTGGCGGCGGCAACTGGCGCAGGTCGCGCGGGCTCATGCGGCGGCTCCGGCGGCAACCAGGTCGGCAAAGCCGGTAATGTGCTGGCTGCACATGGGGTAAAGAATGTTTTCTTCTTTCATGTTGTGCTGCTGCATCAGGATAAGCAGCGTGTCGGCACAGCCCAGATAGTCGCCGGCCTGCTCGGATGACAGCAGCTGCGCCATGTCCTGCATCAGTGCGCGCATCTGGCTGTGTTCGTTGCGCATTACCATCGTGGGGCCCATCTGGCTGCCGGTGGCGGCTTCGAAGGCCGGAAACAGGCTGTCTTCTTCCAGCGCAAAATGTTGCAGCATGCCGTTGTGAAAGGCTTGAAACACGGCCCGGGCCTTGGGCCAGTCGCTCTGGCGTACCGCTGTTTCGGCGATGGCGAAGTCGGCATCGCACAGGCGATGTTGTTCGGTCAATTGCTGGATGGCATTCATGGTGCTTTGCCTTGGCTGAGGTTGATGGTGAGCAGTATTGACCTTTGACGCGTCGGCCTGAATGACCCGTATCAAGAAATCACCGCTTGCTGGCGCAAGGCCTGCAACTGTTGGTGCAGGCTGACCACGCTGCCGATGATGAGGAGCGCCGGGCTGGCAATCTGCTGATCGGCAATCAATTGCGCCAGTGTAGCCAGCTGGCCACACACACAGCGCTGGGCACTGCTGCATGCCCTTTCCACGATGGCCACCGGCGTGGCCGGGTCGCGGCCATGGGCCAGCAGCTGGCTGGCGATATGGGCGGCCTCGCCCAGTCCCATATACACCACCAGGGTCTGCTCCGGCGTGCTGTGCTGTGTCCAGTCCAGCGCGCTTTCTCCCTGACGGCGATGGCCGGTGACCAGGCTGCAACCCTGGGCATGGTCGCGATGGGTAAGCGGCAGTCCCAGTGCGGCGGCGGCACCCAGCGCGGCGCTGATGCCCGGTACCACCTCGCAGGGGATGCCCGCTGCCGCCAGCGCCAGTATTTCCTCGCCACCCCGGCCAAACAGCAAGGGGTCACCGCCCTTGAGCCGCACCACGCGCTGGCCGTTGCGGGCAAAGTCGATCAGCAACTGGTTGATGTCCGCTTGCGGCAGGGTATGGCGGCTGGCGCGCTTGCCCACACAGATGCGGCTGGCCTGCGGCGGAGCCAGCCGCAGTATCTGCGGGTCTAGCAGATGGTCGTACAGCAGTACATCGGCCTGGCCCAGTCGCTGTACTGCGCGCAGGGTGAGCAAGTCCGGGTCGCCGGGGCCAGCCCCCACCAGGCAAACGCTGCCGGGGGCAAATACCTTGCTGTCTCTTGGGGTGGAGTGGGGGCTGCCAGCCAGCGTGGGCGGCAGCGGGGGCAGGGCTGGACGGTGCATGCAGACTCCCGGGCAAAGGCTTGCCAAATGATGATGCCGCCAGTGTAGGAAGGAGGGTGGCCGGGAATCGTTGATACGAATCAATGCTATCGGGATGCCTGAATCCGTACATTTCGCCCCAGGTACCGGACGTGCCGGTGCAAGCACTTTGAGGAGGACGTGATGAGCGCGAGCTTCACCAAATCGACGGCCCGCAACATCTTTTACGGTGGGTCGGTGTTCTTTTTCCTGTTGTTCCTGGGGCTGACGCTGGATACCACCATGGCCCTGCCCAGCCATAACGCCAAGGCCAAGCTGACTGATGCGGCGGTGCGCGGCAAGAAGATCTGGGAGACGCGCAATTGTGGCGGCTGCCACACCTTGCTGGGCGAGGGGGCTTATTTCGGACCGGAGCTGGGCAATGTCTATGTGCGCCGTGGCCCGGATTTCATCAAGGGCTGGATGAAGGCCATGCCCACCAATGTACCCGGTCGCCGCCAGATGCCGCAGTTTCATCTGAACGACGGCGAGCTGGACGACGTGGTGGCCTTCCTGAAGTACACCTCCGAGATCAATACCAATAACTGGCCGCCCAATATCCAGGGCTGAGCGCACCAGACCAATCGCTGACGGAGATAAACATGAGCAATGCAAGTGCGGCGACGCTAGCGGCTGAACAAGCCCGTGCGCCAGCCCAGATCAAATACCGCTCGCAGGCGGTGGCCAAGCCTTATTTCATGGCGGCCATCGGCCTGTTCATCGGCCAGATCCTGTTTGGCCTGATCATCGGCCTGCAGTATGTGAAGGGGGACTTCCTGTTCCCGGCCATCAATTTCAGCACCGCGCGCATGGTGCATACCAACCTGTTGATTGTCTGGCTGCTGTTCGGCTTCATGGGAGCGGGTTACTTCCTGATTCCGGAAGAATGCGAGCGCGAGCTGTACAGCCCGAAACTGGCCATCATCACCTTCTGGGTGTTTCTGGTGGCCGGTGCGCTGACCATTGTCGGCTACCTGGGCCTGCCCTATAACGTGCTGGCCCACCTCACCGGTAACGACCTGCTGCCCACCATGGGGCGCGGTTACCTGGAGCAGCCGCTCATTACCAAGGTGGGTATTGTGCTGGTGGCGCTGTCCTTTTTGTTCAACCTGTCGATGACGCTGCTGTCCGGCCGCAAGACCAGCATCAGCATCGTGATGCTGCTGGGGCTGTGGGGCCTGGCCATCTTCTTCCTGTTCTCCTTCGTCAACCCCAACAACCTGGTGCTGGACAAGTACTTCTGGTGGTGGGTGGTACACCTGTGGGTGGAAGGGGTGTGGGAGCTGATCATGGGTGCCATGCTGGCCTTCGTGCTGGTGAAAGTGACCGGGGTGGACCGTGAAATCATCGAAAAATGGCTGTACCTGATCATTGCCATGACGCTGATCACCGGCATCATCGGTACCGGTCACCATTATTTCTGGATCGGCACACCGGCCTACTGGCAGGTATGGGGTTCCATCTTCTCCGCGCTGGAGCCGGTGCCCTTCTTCATGATGACCATGTTTGCCTTCAATATGGTCAAGCGTCGCCGCCGTCAGCACCCCAACCAGGCCGCCACGCTGTGGGCGCTGGGTACTGGTGTGATGTCCTTCCTGGGCGCTGGTGTGTGGGGCTTCCTGGGGACGCTGTCGGTGGTGAACTACTACACCCACGGCACGCAGCTGACTGCTTCGCACGGTCACATGGCCTTCTATGGTGCTTACGCCATGGTGGTGCTGACCATGATTTCCTACACCATGCCGCTGCTGCGTGGCCGTGAAGCCAACAGCCCGCAAGCACAGAATGTGGAAAAACTGGCGTTCTGGGTGATGACCCTGTCCATCGTCGGCATCACGCTGTGCCTGACCGCTGCCGGGGCGACACAGGTGTGGCTGCAACGCATGTCCAGCGCACCGCTGTCCTTCATGGAAACACAGGACCACATCATGCCGCTGTACTGGGCACGTCTGGTGTGCGGCCTGGGCTTCTTCAGCGGCCTGATGCTGTACCTGATCAGCTTCTTTGTCACCGGCAAGCGCGAAGCCTGAGTGAACCGAGCAACAAGCGGCCCGCAAAGGGCCGTTTTTTCATTGGAGACAAACCATGCCTGCCGACAGCCTGCTGCTGGAAGACATACCGCAAGACCGTCATGTGCCGGGAGACCTGGCCATGTGGTGTTTCATTCTGGCCGAGCTGGCGGTGTTCGGCGTGTTCTTCCTGGTGTACGGCTATCACCGCTGGCGGGAACCGGCACTGTTTTCCCACGGCCAGCAGCAGCTGCACCTGCTGCTGCCCACGCTCAATACCTTGCTGTTGCTGGCGGGCAGTGCGGCCATCGTGGCCGCAGTGCGCGCCTTTGCGCGAAACCGTCAGCGCAGCGGGCGGCGCTGGCTGATGTCCACCATGCTGGCCGGTGGCGGTTTTCTGGTGCTCAAGGCCATCGAGCTGGGTGGCAAGTTTGCCGCTGGCATCACCCTGTCCAGCGGCGATTTCTGGATGTTCTACCTCTCGCTCACCGTATTCCACTTTCTGCATGTGGTACTGGGCATGGTGATTGTCGCCGCCGTGTGGTGGCAGGCCCGCGACGGGCGCTATGCCGGTGCGGCCATTGATGGGGTGGAAACCGCCGCCGCCTACTGGCATATGGTGGACCTGGTGTGGATTGTGCTGTTTGCGCTGATTTACGTGGCGCGTTAAGCGCCGCAGTTTGTTGGCAGGGCTTATCTGGAATCAAGGCCATGGCCCTGCATGGCCGGTATCGTTGACCCCATGAACACACCCGCCCCCCTTACCCAATGGCTGTTGTGGGCCTGGCTTAGCGGCCTGACCCTGCTGGCTGCTGCCCTGGCCGAAACCGGCCAGCTGTCACAACACTGGCTGGCACCGCTGGTGCTGGGTTTTGCCTGGCTCAAGGGTTGGGTGGTCATCGAGCGATACATGGGGCTGCGCCATGCCCCGCACTGGCTGCGCGCCAGCGTGCATGGCTGGCTGCTGCTGGTGACCGGTGTGCTGCTGTTGAGTTTTCGCTAAGGAAAAGCCATGAATGCACCGCTGCGTCCCGAATTGTCCGCACCCTTCTATCAAGCGCAGGGCGATGAATGCCAGCTGTTTGAAGCCGCCTGGCAGCAGCAGTTGCCGGTGTTGATCAAAGGCCCCACCGGCTGCGGCAAAACCCGCTTTGTCGCCCATATGGCGGCCCGGCTGGGCCTGCCGCTGATTACCGTGTCCTGCCATGACGACCTGTCCGCTGCCGACCTAGTGGGCCGCCACCTGATAGGTGATGGCCAGACGGTATGGTGCGACGGCCCGCTCACCCGTGCGGTGCGTCAGGGCGGCATCTGTTATCTGGACGAAGTGGTGGAAGCACGCAAGGACACCACCGTGGTGCTGCATCCGCTCACCGACGACCGCCGCATCCTGCCCATCGAACGCACCGGCGAAGTACTGGTGGCCCCGCCCGGCTTCATGCTGGTGGTGTCCTACAACCCCGGCTACCAGCATGTGCTGAAAACCCTCAAGCCCAGCACTCGCCAGCGCTTTGTCGCCATGAGCTTCGATTTTCCGTCTGCCGAAGTAGAACAGCAGGTGGTGATGCAGGAATCCGGCCTTGGCGCGGCACAGGCGCAGCAGCTGGTGACGCTGGCCGGCCAATTGCGCCGCCTGTCCGGTTACGACCTGGACGAATCCGTCAGCACCCGCTTGCTGGTGTATGCCGCCAAGCTGATGGCATCCGGCATGCGCCCGGCGCTGGCCTGCCGCACCGGGCTGGCCGAACCGCTGAGCGACGAGCCGGACACCGTGGCGGCCTTGCTTGCCATCATCCACACCCAGTTTCCTGCCTGATCGGGGCCTGTCATGGAAGATATCGTCGGCGGCTGGTGGGACAAGCTGGTCAAGCGCGCAGCCTATCGCGGCCATGCCGCCGCTGCCGTGCGGCTGGAGCAGGTGGCACCGCTTGCGCCGGTATTCTTCCGCGCCATGGGCGGCGACCCGGCACTGGCGCTGCGCTCCACCGTGGGGACCGAACACGGCGCCCGCCGCCGCTGGCTGGAGCGCCTCTCCGGTACCGGCGAGCGGGTGGAACTGGCCTGGTCCGACTCACAGGCTTTCTATCTGCCGGAAAAAATCGAGCTGTTTGCCGATGCGGTGCTCAACCGCGAACTGTATTTCTGGCTGATGGCGCTGGCTGCCACCGCACAGCCTGCCGGTGACTGGCTGAATGCCAACCGCCATGCCGCTGCCGCATGCCTGTCCGCCATGCCCGGCCTGGCTACCAGCTATCAGCGGCTGGTGGCAGCCCATCTGCCACAACGGCCAGACCCGGCCCGCCTGCCGCCAGCCGAAGCGGCCTGGGAGCGCGCCATCCGCCAGGCCCTGCTGCAGCCACAGCAAGCGCTGGATACCCCGCCGCCAGCCCGCGCCCCTTATCCCTTGCCGCTATGGCTGCACCCGGCCCCGCCCACGCTGGAGCATACCGCCCCGTCCACCGCGCAGGACCCGCAGCAAAGCGGCCAGCGCAACAAGCCACAGCAGCGCCAGCGCCGCCGCTACCGCGCCCAGCGCGTGGTACAGGACGAGCGCAAAAACGGCATGCTGATGATTTTCCGCGCTGAAAGCCTGTTTACCTGGGACGAATACGTCAAGGTCAACCGCCATACCGATGAGGATGACGACGACAACGCCGCCGCTGCGGCCGAGGACATGAACCGCCTGTCGCTGGCGCAGGATGCCCACACCAAGGGCGGCAAGCTGAAGTTCGATCTGGACTTGCCCGCCGCAGCCTGGGACGACACCCCGCTGGGGCCTGGCCTGCTGCTACCGGAGTGGAACTGGAAACAGCAAAGACTGGTGGACGACCACTGCCGCCTGCAACCCATGCTGCCGCGCGATGCCGTACCGGCCGCCTTGCCTGCGCGCCTGCTGCCGCTGGCCCGTCGCCTGCGCCGCCAGTTTCAGGCGCTGGCACCAGAACGTACCCGCAAGAGCGGACAGGAGTGCGGGCCAGACATCGACATCGACCGCGTCATCCGCTTTCTGGCCGAACGCCACAGCGGAGCGGCCCAGTCCGAACCCGGCCTGTACCAGGCCTGGCCACCGGGCGAGCGCAGCCTGGCCTGCCTGACCCTGGCCGACCTGTCGCTCTCCACCGAAAGCTGGGTAGGGGACGAGGCTGGCCGCGTGATCGACGTCATCCGCGACAGCCTGCTCTTGTTTGCCGAGGCCTTGTCCGCTGCCGGCGACAGCTTTGGCCTGTACGGCTTTTCCTCCATCCGCCGTCACGAAGTACGTTTTCAGGTGCTGAAAGACTTTGCCGAACGCTACGACGACACTACCCGCGGCCGCATACTGGCCATCCGCCCCGGCTATTACACCCGCATGGGGGCGGCCATCCGCCAGAGCAGCCGCATCCTTTTGCAACAACCGGCTGCACGCCGCCTGCTGCTGATCATCTCCGACGGCAAACCCAACGACCTGGACCACTACGAAGGCCGTCACGGCATCGAGGACACCCGCCAGGCCATACTGGAAGCCCGCCGCGACGGCCTGCTGCCGTTCTGCCTGACGGTGGACCGCGAAGCAGGGGATTATCTGCCCCATCTGTTTGGCCACCGTGGCTATGTGGTGGTGCAACAGGCACAGATGCTGCCCAGCGTGCTCACCCGCTTGTATGCCCATTTGACTGCCTGAACAGCCGGCTGCTGTCCAGGCTCAACCCGACTCCAAGGTGTAATCACCTTCTTCACCCGGCCTTGTGCCGGGTTTTTTTTGATATGTGGCAAGTCGCCAGCCAGCCCGAGCCCGGACAATGGCAGACTGCTGCTCGGCAGATTCAGTCACTGGAAAGGAAACCTCATGGCCCGGAAATTTCCCCTGCACCCGGCACACCCGGAGCGCATTTGCTGGGGCTGCGACAAATACTGCCCGGCCGACTCCCTGCAATGCGGCAATGGCTCCGGCCGCACCCAGCACCCGGCGGAAGTACTGGGTGATGACTGGTATGAATACGGCGACTGGGGGCTGGAGGTGGAGCCGGAACAAAAATCGCTGACGCTGCCGGAGACTGACTAAGTCGCGGCATAGTCTGCTGTCAGACATTGGCCAACAGATAGCGTGCCGTCGCCTGACGGCGGATGACAGCGGCTAAGAGGGGGCGTGTATGCATGGCGTACAGTGCACTGATCATCTGATACCTACCTTCGGGTCAACGCAAATCGGCTGTTGAACCCGGCTGGGGGATGGCAGGTTGGGAAACAGGGCATCACAACTGGCGTCAACATCCGGGGTGGTAAACTCTACTTTTTCCCATGTTCGTGTGTCGTACACACCGGGGTAACTGCCTTTACGGCAGGAGAAATGCAAAGTGGACAAGGCAAGATACTGACCATCCGGTGAGAAACTGGCTGAATCAACAAGGTTGATGCTGGATTTGCTTGCAGTAAAAAATGCTCCGGCCGGAATATTCACTACTTGCTTGGTGGAAATGTGTCTGATTGATAAGCGTTGGCATGGTTCAGGTGAACTGCCCTCTGTTTGTTCAACCAGGAAATTCTTTTCTTTGTTCATGTCATCAATTGCGCCAGTCGTTTGCCCGGATAGTTTCATGACCTTGTCGCAAGCTTTTAGCCCCTTCATTTCAAGATAGCCATTATATAAAACAAGATATTGTTTATCTGAGCTCATTTTTATCCGGTCGGCTTCGGTGGCAGTGGTGTCGAGAATTTTGCATAGCTTGCCATCAAGATAGACATGAATTCCCTGGAAATACTCATCATTGTTCTCCTCGGTATCAATGCGAGTGATTGCATCTTTTTTGATGTGAATGTAGTTGATGGTGCCGGCTGACGCGGTTTGTAGCGCCAGTGCCAATACACTTGCATGGATTGCCAGTTTCATGATTTTTCATTCCTTAATAAATAAGTCAGTTTGATTGTTCCCAAGTGGTGCAATGGGGAAGGTGAAAACGTTATTGACATCCTCATCAGCGCAAAGTGTTTTAAGGGTGCGGCTGGGGGTGGGCAGGTTGGGAAACAGGGCGTCGCAACGGGCGTCGACATCCGGGGTGGTGAACTCCACTTTTTTCCAGGTCCGTGTATTGTATACGCCGGGATAACTGCCTTTGCGGCAGGAGAAATTAGGTAATGACAGGGCCAGATAATTGCCATCGGGTGAAAAACTGCCGCCGCCACTAAAGGAATGCTTGCGCATGGTGCGCTCAGATTTTTTCTGCGCATAAAATGGCTTTGCTGCGATACTTATTGTTTCACCTGTAGGTATTTTTCTTATCGATGCAATAGAGCATGACCAATCTGAGCCGTAGTCATCTCCGCGCAGAAAAATGCCCTTTTGCTTGTTCATGTCAGATATACCACCTACAGTAACATTTGAAGCCTCCATTCTGGTGTTGCAGATTTTTAGCTGTCCTATGTCAATGTAAGAATTGAATAGAATAAGAAATTGCTTGTCTGAACTCATTTTTATTTGTTGGGCAGCAAAGACGTCTCCGTAAGTTATTTCGCAAGTATTGCCATCAAGATGGACATAAGTGTTGCCCGGTGAGCCAAACTTTACTTCCTTGATGTTGGTGCGGACAATATCGTTATCTTTTATATAAATATGCGTGATGGTGTGTGCGGTGGCTGGTGTGCTGGACAGCGCGATGATGCCTGCGGTGATGATGGATTTCATTTTTTCTCCTCTACATTTATCATTCACTCAATTTTTCTTCTTTCAGTCGGCTGAGTTATTGTAGCGATGTGGTGTTAATATTCATTGAAATCCTCATCCACGCAAAGTGGTTGCAGGGTGCGGCTGGGGGTGGGCAGATTGGGAAACAGGGCATCGCAACGGGCGTCGACATCCGGGCTGGTGAACTCCACTTTTTTCCAGGTTCGTGTATCGTATACGCCGGGGTAACTACCTTTGCGGCAGGAGAAATTAGGTAATGACAGGGCCAGATAATTGCCATCGGGTGAAAATCTGCCGCCACCACCAAAGGAATTCTTGCGCATGGTGCGTTCAGATTTTTTCTGCGCATAAAATGGCTTTGCTGCAATGTTTATTTCTTTTGCTGTAGATATCTTATTGATTGATGCAATGGAGCAGGGCCAACGTAAGCCGTATTCGGTAATGCTAAGGAAAATATTTTTTTCCTTGTTCATGTCGGACAGATCTCCATAGGCTTTTCCAGAAAGCTTCATTTTTGTCTTGCAGGCCTTAAGTTGTTTCATATCCACGTAATCATTAAATAGTATAAGATACTGTTTGTCCGAGCTCGTTTTTATCCAGTCAGCTGCCGCAGCACTACCTTCAATGATTTCGCAGGTATTTCCATCCAGATGGACATAAGTGTGGCCCGGTGAGCCTTCCTTCGCTTGCTTGATGTCGGTGCGGATAATGTCGTTGTCTTTAATATAAATATGCGTAATGGTATATGCTGATGCAGCGGTAGTACTGAGCGCCAGTAGTGTTGTGACAATTGTGTATTTCATTTTTCATGTCCTTGTTTTTCGATGGCCAAGGTAAATCGGTCTGCATACTTGCTGAGATATTCTTTTTTATCTTTGGGTTCGATCTCATCACCAAGCACATGGTAGGCACGATAGCTTTGTTTTATTCTCTGCTCCTTGGCATAGATGCCACCATTGATGGCACGGCTGACTTCAATGATGCTGTTATCGTTCATGCTTTGCATGTGTAGCTTGATTTGGGGTCGTTCTGCAGTAATAAAGTAAGCGCCGCTATCAATGCAGTTATAGGGGTCGATGGCAATGATGTGCGGATTATTGATGATGGCGGGGCGGCGCTTCATTTTATCCGGCTGACGATTTTTATAAGCGGGGTCATCCCACCAGTATTCATCGAAGGCTGATTTGGTCAACCAGCCACGATAGCGCCAATATCGGGCGTAATTGCTACGCCCGGTCAGTTGCTTGAAGCCACGGCCACGGAATTTCTGTGCGTCTATGGTGTCGATATTGCCATTTCGCCAGGCATAGGAATTGCCACTAATTGTGCCGGTAGTGGTGTATCTGGTGTGGTTGAAAATATCGACTCGATCTTTCTGCTTGCTTCCCCACCAGTCTTTTTCTTTCATTTCATAATAAATTAATGACTCATCGATATATCTTTTCCCTATTTTTAATACATAATCCTGATACTGTGCAGTCTCCACCATACTTTTCAAAGCGTTAGACTCCACGCAGCCTTGGCCAATGAAATGGCTGCAGCGCAGGCCGGTATCAATCAGGTATTTGCGCATGGCCAGGTTGAGCGGGATTTTGTAATCTCGGATCTGTTCCTCTGCGCTTGGCCCTTGCTTGGGGGCGGCTTCCGGCAATACCGCCATTTCCATTTCCACGCTGCTCAGCCATTTGCATTTGCGGAATATCTGAATGAATTCACGCGGGTGAAAGTGCCAGATGTGATCTTCCAGACTGCGGTCGTATAAATTCCTTTCCTCCTGGTAACAACTCTTGCCGGCCTGGACCATGCTGCGCGGCAGAATCTGTTGCCAGAAGCTCAGCATTTCGATCTTGATCTTGTAGACCCGATAATCGGCAGCGGACATGACTTCTGACTTGGGGTTGAAGGCGCTTTCCTGCCGTACCCAGCCGTAGCGGGCATCCACCTTGTTGCTGTCCCATTCGGTGGGAAAGCGGCAGATGGTGCGTGAGAGCCGGGCTTGTTGTGCCGGGATGGCGGCCAGCAGCCTGTCCCTGGTTTTGGGCTGGCCAGGTGGCAACAGCCAGCCATGCAGGGTGGGGGACTGGCACAGGCCGTCGTCGCTGGGGTCGTCGTCTATCCAGGTCCAACCCAGCCAGTGCGGGAAGTCGGCATCGCTGTATTTTTTGATGTCGTTGCTGGCCAGGTTGACCCAATGCCAGCCGGTCGGGGTGTTGATCTGGTGCCAGTGCGGCAGTTGTGCGGGGAGTGCGCTGTGTTGTTCCCGGGCGACAAGTCGGCCAAAACGCAGCAGTTCGTATACTGCGCTGGCGGAGGCGGCCGGGTACTGATCGGCAATTTTTCCCGCCAGTTTCGCCATACCGGCTTCGTAGTTGTGCCAGTAGGCCGGTCGGTGGGAGTCCGGCAGCTGTGGATAGTGTTGGCCTTGTTGTTGCCGGGTGTGCAGGCTGATATTGCCCTTGTCGAATTGCAGGGTGACAAACAGTGGTCGGTCGGTGTGGCTGGCCGGACGCAGGCTGGCATGGCGCGGGCTCCAGTCGGCTTGCTCATTGGCAAACCGGTATAGCGGAGTGGCCGCAGGCAGATAAAAGTGAATGTCACCAAACAGGATGTTGTCGCGGCCATGCTGGGTGAGTGGCAGCAGGCCGCCGGTGCGGCCAGTCAGGCGGCGCAGGTTTTCGCTGTTGCAGAAAATTTCAAAATGAAAGCCTGCCTTTCCTCCCGCATAGCCGGACTGGCCCAATGCCTGTTTGCGTGGCAGCAACTTGCCGGTTTTAAAGGCATCCCGTACCGCCGGCTTCAAGTTGGCCAGATGCTGATAGACGGAAAAGAACACTACGTGGCCATCCGGCCCGGCACCGATTTCGGTTTCATGGCGCATCACCACGCAGCCGGGGCTATTCAAACCGAAGCGGGCGATGGGCGAGTCCGGCTCCGGCATGAGTTCACCGGGGCCGCAATCACGAAAATGGATGACATTGCCGCTGGCAATGGCGCGTACGGTATTGGCTTCACCGCTGCCGTTGAGCAGTACATGGATGCCGCCATGCCATTCGAAGCCCGTGCTCAATGGGTAACGGCCTACGCTTGGATCGGGCAGGATGCTGGCGAGCCAGTCAGCATCGCTTTGTTGTTGTTGGCGATGGTGTAAAGAGGGCGGGCTGATGAGCATGGTGTTTGGTCCTGTTTTACGGGGGAGGACGTCATTGGCGCAGAGCCTGTTATCGGTCGGCAGTTGTGCAAGCAGCATCTGTTGCCATGTCAGGTGCATGGTTGTTTGAGTCTGGATCTCGAGCTATCGGGAAATGGCGTTGCCTTGGTGGGAGATGTCTGAATTTTCTTGAATTGCTTCGGTATGGTTGGAGGATCAAGCCGGCATGGTGCCGGGATATTGCGTGATAGCTGGGATTAAGCAGGAGCGGAGACCCTGGCAACCCCATGGTTAAACCGTTGATTCGAATCAAGGAGGGGGATATGCCCGCGGGATGAAGATGCCGGCAACCAAGCATTACTGTCACGCTGGAGCCCTAACCATGAAGACCCCGCGCTTGTCCTGGCTGCCAAGAAGTGTGTTGTTGGCGGCCCTGCCTTTTTCCGTGATGCAGGCCTGGGCGGATACCGCCACTACCTCGACCTCCGCCCCGGAGGCGAAATACCAGGGAGCTGCCTCGCCGCTGGTTTCCGAACCCATGCACCAGAACATCAACCCCAAGGCCCCGCCGATGACCGAGGCGGAGTTCACCCAGGCCAAGCAGATTTACTTCGAACGCTGCGCCGGCTGTCACGGGGTGCTGCGCAAGGGGGCCACCGGCAAGCCGCTGACGCCGGATATCACCCTGACGCGGGGCACCGAATACCTGAAAACCTTCATCAAGTACGGCTCGCCAGCCGGCATGCCCAACTGGGGTACCTCGGGTGAGCTGTCCGATGCCCAGGTGGACCTGATGGCGCGCTATGTGCAGCAGGAACCGCCGACACCGCCGGAATTCGGCATGAAGGACATGCTGGGGACGTGGAAGGTGCTGATTCCACCAGAAAAGCGGCCAACGCATAAAGAGAACAATCTGGATGTGGCCAATCTGTTCTCGGTGACGCTGCGCGACGCCGGGCAGATCGCGCTGATCGACGGCAATAGCAAGCAGATCGTCAGCGTGCTGAAAACCGGCTACGCCGTGCATATTTCCCGCCTGTCGCAATCCGGCCGCTACCTGTACGTGATTGGCCGCGACGGCAAGATCAACCTGATCGACCTGTGGATGGCCAAGCCGGACACGGTGGCGGAAATCCGCATCGGCCTGGAGGCCCGTTCGGTGGAAACCTCCAAGTTCAAGGGCTTTGAAGACAAGCTGGCTGTGGCCGGGGCTTACTGGCCGCCGCAGTATGTGATCATGGACGGCAACAGCCTCAAGCCGCTGAAGATTGTCGGCACCCGTGGCATGACGGTGGATAACGAATACCACCCCGAGCCGCGTGTGGCTTCGATTGTGGCCAGCCACTTCAAGCCGGAATTCGTCATCAATGCCAAGGAAACCGGCAAGATCATGATGGTGGATTACTCCGACCTGGCCAATCTCAAGACCACCACCATCGACGCCGCCAAGTTCCTGCATGACGGCGGCTTCGATACTACCGGTCGCTATTTCATGGTGGCGGCCAATGCCTCCAACAAGGTGGCGGTAGTGGATACCAAGCTGGACAAGCTGGCCGCGCTGGTGGATGTGGGCAAAACCCCGCACCCCGGCCGTGGTGCCAACTTTGTCGACCCGCAATACGGCCCGGTATGGGCCACCGGCCATCTGGGCGACGACAGCATCAGCCTGATCGGTACCGACCCGGACAAGCACAAGGCCCAGGCCTGGAAGGTGGTGCGGGTGCTGAAGGGGCAGGGCGGTGGTTCGCTGTTCATCAAGACTCATCCAAAATCACACAATCTGTGGGTGGATACCGCGCTGAACCCGGATGCAGCCGTCAGCCAGAGCGCTGCCGTGTTTGACATCAACCATCTGGACAAGGGCTTTGTCACCCTGCCGATTGGCGAGTGGTCTGGCCTGGGCGACGGTGCCAAGCGCGTGCTGCAGCCGGAGTACAACAAGGATGGCAGCGAGGTGTGGTTCTCGGTGTGGAGCGGCAAGGACAAGCAATCGGCCATCGTGGTGGTGGACGACAAGACCCGCAAGCTCAAGGCCGTGATCAAGGACCCGCGCCTGATCACCCCCACCGGCAAGTTCAATGTGTTCAATACCCAGCACGATATTTATTGATTTGAAATAAGTCGTCGCCGTCCTTTCACTGTTGAAATCCGGCAGATCGTCCGTGGTCTGCCGGAACAAGGAGAGCAGCATGAAACATGTACTGATTGCGCTGGCCCTGGGTGGGCTGATGTCGGCCGGGCTGGCCCAGGCGGCCAGCGGGCCGGAACTGGCCAAGCAATACAACTGCCTGGCCTGCCACAGCGTGGATGCCAAGCTGGTTGGCCCGTCCTACAAGCAGGTGGCGGCCAAATACAAGGGGCAGGATGTCACCGCCAAGCTGATGCAGAAGGTGAAGGCGGGTGGTTCCGGCAGTTTTGGTGCCATTCCGATGTCGCCTAATCCGCAAGTGCCGGATGCCGACCTCAAGCAGCTGGTGACATGGATTCTGGCCCAGTAAGGCGTGGCATCTGTCTGGTGGCCTTGCTGGCAATCAGCCTGTGCCAGCAGGCCACAGCAGCGCCACCGGCAGAACCCCGTGCGGGTGAGCTGCTGCAACTGCTGCATAACGATTGCGGTGCTTGCCACGGGCTTAGCCTGAAAGGCGGGCTGGGCAGCCCGCTCACCCCCCAGGCACTGGCCGGCAAACCGGCCGACAGTCTGGTGGCCACCATTCTCAATGGCCGCCCCGGCACCCCGATGCCGCCCTGGCGGCCTTTCCTTTCCGAAGAAGAAGCGCAATGGCTGGTTCAACTCTTGCAACAGGGCGGCGCACGCTAGCCCGTCTGCTGGCACCGCTGCTGTGCCTGACTCTGGCCGCCTGCGCCAGTACGCCACCCTTGCGTGGCACGGGCAATCTGGGCGTGGTGATCGAACGCGCCAGCGGCAGCGTGCAGATTGTCGACAACACCCATGAACAGGCGCTGGCACGGGTGCAGGGCCTGGGCGATCTGTCCCATGCCTCGGTGGTGTTTTCCGCGGATGCCCGCTATGCCTATGTGTTTGGCCGCGATGGCGCCATCAGCAAGGTGGATTTGCTCTCCGCCCGGCTGGTGAAGCGGGTGGAGCAGGCCAGCAACAGCATAGGCGGAGCCATTTCCAGCGATGGCCGGGTGATTGCCGCACAAAACTACAGCCCCGGCGGGGTGAAGCTGTTTGATGCCGACAGCCTGGCCTTGCTGGCCAGTGTTCCGGCCGCTGCCGGGGCCAATGGCCAACCATCGCGCGTGGTGGGCCTTGCCGACCTGCCGGGCAAGCGTTTTGCCTATGCGCTGTTTGATGCCGATGAAATCGATGTGCTGGACGCCAGCACGCCCACTGCACCCAAAGTCCAGCGCTTCCAGCATATCGGCAAGCAACCTTACGACGGGCTGGCCAGTGGCGATGGCCGCTATTTCATTGCCGGGCTGTACGGCGAAGACGGGCTGGCCTTGCTGGACAGCTGGCATGCCGATGCCGGTGTGCGGCGCATTCTGGCCGGCTATGGCCGTGGCCGTCAGACCATGCCGGTGTACAAGATGCCGCATTTGCGCGGCTGGTCCATCGCCGGGGATTACGCCTTCCTGCCTGCCATCGGCCAGCATGAAATATTGGTGGCCGACAACCGCAGCTGGGCGCAGGTGGCGACAGTTCCGGTACTGGGCCAGCCGGTATTCGTGATGGCCGAACCGGGCGGGCGGCGGGTGTGGGTCAACTTTGCCTTCCCCGATAACGACAAGGTGCAGGTGATTGATGTGCCGACCCGGCAGCTAATCAAGACCCTGCAACCGGGCCGCGCCATCCTGCACATGGAATTCACCCCGCGTGGCGATGCGGTGTGGCTGTCCAGCCGCGATGACAACAAGCTGGTGGTGATCGACACCGCCACACTCACCGTGCGCCGCACCTTGCCGGCGCTGGAGCCATCCGGCATTTTCTTCAGCAGCCGTGCCGGCAGGATGGGGATGTGATGCCAGACCCTTCAAACCCTGGCGTACTGCCGCCACGCAGCCTGCAGGCACTGGACCGCTGCCAGAAGCAGTTTCCGCTCAGTGCCACGCCGTTTGCCGACATGGCCGCCATGCTGGACGATGGCTGGACAGCCAGCGCGCTGCTGCAACTGCTGCAATCAGCCCGGCAGGCTGGCCTGCTATCGCGGCTGGGCGCGGTATTTGCACCCAATACCGTGGGCAGCAGCACGCTGGCCGCACTGGCCGTGCCGCCGGAGCGGCTGGATGCAGTGGCCGCCTTTGTCAGCAGCCATGCCGAGGTCAACCACAACTACCAGCGCGACCACCACTTCAACCTGTGGTTTGTGGTAACGGCCAGCGATGCCGCCGCCGTGGCCGACGTGCTGTCGCGCATTCATCTTGCCACCGGGCTGGCACCGCTCAACCTGCCCTTGCTGCGCGAATATCATATCGACCTGGGCTTTGCGCTGGATGGCAGCGTGGCTGCGCGCCAGCCACAACCGCAGCCGAAGCCAATACGCCCAAACTGGCGGCAGCAACGCCTGCTGGCCGCCTTGCGTGACGGCCTGCCGCTGCAATTGCGGCCGTTCCAGCTGCTGGCCCGCGACTGCGGCCTGACCGAGCCGGAGGTGCTGCAGCAGTTGCAAGCCTGGCAGGAGCAAGGCGTGCTGCGGCGCTTTGGCGCGGTACTGCGCCATGCCGAGCTGGGCTATCGCCACAACGCCATGTGCGTGTGGCAGATCGACGATGCCGCCCGCCGCGCAGCCATCGCCCGCCAACTGGCGACAGAACCGGCCGTCACCTTGTGTTACGAACGCCCGGCGCGGCCGCCGCACTGGCCTTATCAGTTGTTCTGCATGATTCACGCCAGTGATGCCGCCAGCCTGCAGGCCATGCTGGACGAACTAATCCGGCGACACGACTTGCAGCCTTACCCGCATGCGGTACTGCCCTCAATCAAACGCTACACCCAACGCGGAGCCTGTTATGGCCATCACGCATAGCCGGGCTGCGCTCAACCCGCTGGAAACCAGCATCGTCAACCAGCTGCAAGGCGGCTTTCCGCTTACCAGCCAGCCCTTTGCCCATGCCGCTGCCACCCTGGGTTGCAGCGAGCTGGCCTTGCGGCAAGGGCTGGATGGCCTGCTACAGCGCCAGGTGCTCACCCGTTTTGGCCCGCTATACCAGATAGAACGCATGGGCGGCTGCTTTGTGCTGGCGGCGCTGGCGGTGCCACCGGCACGCTTTGACGAAGTGGCGGCGGCAGTCAACAGCCTGCCGGCGGTGGCGCACAACTATCAGCGTACGCATAAGTTGAACATGTGGTTTGTACTGGCCGCCGCCAGCCAGGCCGGGATTTCCGCCGCTTGCAGCGCTATCGAACTGCTGACTGGTCTTACCGTGCATGCCTTCCCCAAGCAGCGCGAATACTTTGTCGGCATGCGCTTTACCGTCGGCGGCCAGGCGGCAGTGGGGCAGGCCAGCGCCGGGCGTGGCAGTTTGGATGAACAGCCCGTGGCGCCAGAACTGGACGAAGACGACTGGCGGCTGATCCGCGCCAGCCAGGCCGGGCTGCCCTTGGTGGCGCAGCCCTACCGCCAGCTGGCCGACGCCCTGCAATTGCCAGAGCAGGAGGTGTTGAGCCGGCTGGGCCGCATGCTGGAGCAGGGAGTGATACGCCGCATCGGCGCAGTGCCCAATCATTACGCCATCGGCTACCGCGCCAATGGCATGGCGGTGTTTGATGTGGCGGACGAACTGGTGGACGAACTGGGCCAGCAACTGGGTGCGCTGGACTGCGTCAGCCACTGCTATCGCCGTCCGCGCCACCTGCCGCACTGGCCGTACAACCTGTTTGCCATGGTGCATGGTGACAATCGCCGCGCGGTACGCGAACAGCAGGCGGCGCTATTGCAATTGCTCGGCCCGGCCTGCCGCCGCCATGCCTTGCTGTTTTCCACCCGCATCCTGAAAAAGTCCGGCCTGCGGGTGTAAGCCGGGATTGATCCCGTTGATACGGGTCAAGGAGACGGGCCGGGGGCGGCCTGCACACTGATGGCCATCACCATTGCCGGAGCCAGCCATGCTGCGCCTGACACCCTATCTGCAAAGCCTGCTGGAGCCGGCCGCCGCCCCCGCCCGTGGCGGCAAACCCGGCGGCCCGGTGGTGATCTGGAACCTGATCCGCCGCTGCAACCTCACCTGTCAGCATTGTTACTCCACCTCGGCCAACAAGGATTTCCAGGGCGAACTGAGTACGGCAGAAGCCTGCGCGGTGATGGACGATCTGTACTCCTTTGGCGTGCGGGTGCTGATTCTGTCCGGTGGCGAACCCCTGCTGCGGCCGGATATCTTCGAGCTGGCTGCCCGTGCCAAGGCCATGGGCTTTTATGTCGGCCTGTCCAGCAACGGCACGCTGATAGACGAGCGCAATATTGCCGCGCTGGCGGCGGTGGGCTTTGATTATGTCGGGGTCAGCCTGGATGGCATTGGTGCCACCCACGACCGCTTCCGCCGCCTGGTTGGCGGCTATGAGCTGGCCTTGCGCGGCATGCGTCTGGCACGCGATGCCGGGCTGAAAGTGGGCCTGCGCTACACCATGACCGAAGACAATGCCGATGACTTGCCTGCGCTATTGCAGCTGCTGGCGGTGGAGGATATCGACAAGTTTTACTTCTCCCATCTCAATTATGCCGGGCGTGGCAACAAGCACCGGGCGGATGATGCCCGTCAGCCGCGCACCCGCTGGGCAATGGACTTGCTGATCGAGTCCTGCCTGCAGCACATCCGCGCTGGCCAGCCGCGTGATTTTGTCACCGGCAATAACGACGCCGATGCGGTTTATCTGCTGCACTGGGCTGCCCGCCATTACCCGGCACAGGCGGCGCAGCTGCGCCAGCGCCTGCTGGCCTGGGGTGGCAACGCCAGCGGGGTGAACGTGGCCAATATCGACAATCTGGGCAATGTGCACCCGGACACCATGTGGTGGAAGGTGCAGCTTGGCAATGTCCGCCAGCGGCCGTTTTCCGCCATCTGGCGAGATGAGTCCCATCCCTTGATGGCCGGACTGCGCCAGTCGCCACGGCCGGTGGAAGGGCGCTGCGCTGCCTGTCAGCATCTGGCCATCTGCAATGGTAATACCCGGGTGCGCGCCTGGGAGCTGACCGGCAACTTCTGGGCGGCGGACCCGGCCTGTTATCTGAGCGATGAAGAAGTAGGCGTGGCCAGCGGCGTGCATGCGCTGGCACCGCTGACGCCATGGCAAAAGGAGGCTGTCTGATGAAGCGCTGGTTAGTCTTGCTCGGCATGGCGCTGAGCCTGCCACTATATGCCGCCCCCGCCGCCGACATGGACCCATCCGCCGCCGCGCAGTTATATGGCCAGCATTGCCAAAGCTGTCACGGGGCTGACCGCTTGGGCGGCATGGGCCCGGCCTTGCTGCCGGAAAGCCTGGAGCGGCTGAAAACTGCCGAAATCAGCAATACCATCCGTCAGGGGCGCAGCGCCACCCAGATGGCCGGTTTTGCCGGCCAGCTGACGGATGAACAGATCAGCCAGCTCACCGCCTATGTACAAAGCGCTCCGGCCACGCCACCGCGCTGGAGCGATGCCGACATGCGTGCCTCGCACCGCCAGCCGGTGGCGCTCTCCAGCCTGCCGGCCAGGCCGCAATACACAGCCAATCCGCTCGACCTGTTTGTGGTGGTGGAGGCGGGCGATCATCATGTCACGGTGCTGGATGGCGACCGCTTCCGGCCTATCACCCGCTTTGCCAGCCACTATGCGGTGCATGGCGGGCCCAAGTTTTCCCCCGATGGCCGTTTTGTCTATTTTTCCAGCCGCGATGGCTGGGTGACCCAGTACGACCTGTACAGCCTGCAAGTGGTGGCGGACATCCGCGTGGGCCTGAATACCCGCAATATCGCGGTATCGGATGACGGTAACTGGATTCTGGCCGGCAATACCCTGCCGCAAACGCTGGTGCTGCTGGATGCGCACGGTCTGGCCCCGGTGAAAACCATTGCGGTGCGCGATGCCGCCGGTCGCCCGTCGCGGGTGTCCGCCGTGTACGAAGCCGCACCGCGCCACAGCTTTGTGGTGGCGTTAAAAGATGTGCCGGAGCTGTGGGAAATCAGCTACGACCGCCACGCCGCACCGGTTTACCCGGGTCTGGTGCATGACTACCAGATGGGCGAGGCGCTGGGTCAGCCGGGCTTTCTTACCCCGCGCGTGACGCCGCTGTCCATGGTGCTGGACGACTTTTACTTCGACCCGTCTTATCAGCATGTGCTGGGTGCTTCACGCAGCGGTCAGGCGCAGGTGATCAGCCTGGATGCGCGCAGCAAGGTGGCGGACCTGCCGCTGGATGGCATGCCGCATCTGGGGTCGGGCATCAGCTTCGAGCGTGATGGCCACCGCATCATGGCCACGCCCAATCTCAAGGGCGGCCAGCTCAGCTTTGTCGACATGGACAGCTGGCAGTTGATCAGGCAGGTGCAGCTGCCGGGGCCGGGCTTTTTCCTGCGCAGCCACGAAAATACGCCCTATGCCTGGGCCGATTCCATGATGAGCGCACACAAGGACACGCTGTCCATCATCGACAAACGCAGCCTCAGCGTGGTGCGCCAGCTGGTGTTGCGGCCGGGCAAGACCACTGCGCATGTGGAGTTCACCCGCGATGGCCGTTATGCGCTGGTGTCGGTGATGGAAAATCCCGGCGAGCTGATTGTGGTGGATGCGCAAACCCTGCGCGAAGTGGCGGCGCTGCCCATGGCCAAACCCATAGGCAAATACAATGTGTTCAACAAGGTCAACCGTTCGGAAGGGACCAGTCACTGAAGCCGGCAGTCGTTGGAACCACCGAACGCCAGCGCGCATGCGCCATGCTGGTTCTACGCCGTTTGGCGTAGTTGCCTGATGCTTTGTGTGCATGGCGATGTCGGTGCCGGCGGCCTATAGTCGGCGGCATGACGGGTGCGTGCACCCGGCCCGCCTTTGGAAAAATCATGCAAACAGTCGATATTCCTGCTTTCTTGCGGCATCAGCCTTTGTTCCAGCAACTGTCTCCGGCGCAGATTGAAGCGCTGGTGCCCTTTACCCACGAAGTGCGTGGCTGCAAGGGGCAGGTGATCTTCCAGAAGGGCGACCCGTGTGATGGCATGTTCCTGGTGGTGTATGGCCGGGTGAAACTGGCCATTTCCTCGTCCCAGGGCAGTGAAAAGGTGATGGAAATCATCCATCCGGGCCAGAGTTTTGCCGAGGCGGTGATGTTTCTGGGCAAGCCCTGCCCGGTGATGGCGCAGCTACTGGAGGATGGCTTTTTGCTGAAGGTGGAGGCGCAGGGCATCAATCAGGCCATCGAAAAAGACCCGGCCTTTGCCCGCCGCCTGCTGGCCGGCCTGTCGATGCGTCTGCACGGCCTGGTGCGCGATGTGGAGCGCTACACCATCGAAACATCGCTGCAACGGGTGGTGGGTTATCTGTTGCAGAACGCCGACCTCACCGTACCCATGCCGCTGGTGACATTGCCGGTCAACAAGAACCTGATTGCCTCGCGGCTGAACCTGACGCCGGAAACCCTGTCGCGCATGTTGCACCAGCTGAGCGAAGCGCAGCTGATCGAGGTGAACGGCCGGGAAATCAGCCTGCTGAATGTGGACGGCCTGCGCCAGAGCGCCGACTAGGCGGCCCTGCCTGCGGTGACAAGCAAAAAACGCCTGACTGTGTCAGGCGTTTTTCTTTGCCGGGCAGGCTTACCACTTGTAGCTGAGGGTGGCGCTGATATTGCGCTTCTCGCCGTAGTAGCAGGCATAGCTGCTGTAGCACGAGGCCACGTAGGTCTTGTTGGCCAGGTTGTTGGCGTTGATCTGCAGCGTGCTGCCTTTGAGCGACGGGCTGAACTGGCCCAGTTGCAGCCGCAGGCGCAGGTCGTACAGCGTGACACCCGGAATGGTCAGGGTGTTGGCGCTGTCAGCCCACATCCAGCCGGTATGGCGAATGCCGCCGCCCAGATTGATGCCGCTGTCAAAGGCATAGTCCAGCCAGGCGGTGGCCTTGTGTGCCGGTGCCAGATACGGCGTCTTGCCCTGGTTGCTGCCTTCGGTCACTTCCATGTCGGTATAGGTGTAGCCC
>NZ_JAELUD010000058.1:0-28076 GCF_016429185.1 Aquitalea sp. ASV11 | reverse complement strand
CCCGCATTGCCCGCTTGAATGCACAGCAGTTCCGTAGCAGTGTCCGGCTGGGCCTTAACAGCCAGTGGGCCGACTATCCCATCATGAAGAACAACGGTTACGACATGCTCGCATCCATTGGCTATGACAGCCTGTTCGAGATGCTGGCCGCAGGCCGCTTTGATGCCTTCCCGCGCGGGCTGAACGAGGTGGGCAGCGAAATGAAGGAACAACTGCCGCGCTATCCCGGACTGACTCTGGAGAAAACCAAGGCCATCTATTTTCCCTTCCCGGTGTATTTCTGGGTCAGCAAACAAAACACGCCATTGGCCAAGCGCGTGCTGCAGGGCCTTAAACTGGCCGAGCGCGATGGCAGTTTCAAGGCCTTATTCCTGCGTCACCATGCCGAAGCCATCCAGCTGCTGGCCGCCAACGGCTGGCACACCACGCAAATCAGCAATACCGAATTACCGTCCGGCAATGTCAAACCGGATACCAGCTGGTGGTGGAAGCGGCACTTCAGTTCACCCTGAATACAAGCCGACTGCACTTATTGATAACTCATGGTAAAGGTGGCACGTCCGTTGACCGTGGCAGGGGTGACGGTATTGCCGGTCTGGATGTAACGCACGCCCAGCGGAATGGAGTAGTTGCTGACCCCTTGTGCAATATTGGCCACCTGCCATTGATTGGTATTGCCAGCAGCGCTGGAGTCCGGGCCATAGCCAATTGGCGTACCTTCGTTCAGAATTTGCAAGCCAAGCCAAGCCAAGCCAAGCCAAGCCAAGCCAAGCCAAGCCAAGCCAAGCCAAGCCAAGCCAAGCCAAGCCAAGCCAAGCCAAGCCAAGCCAAGCCAAGCCCAGTAGCAGTACCTTTACCTCCTGGCAGCGATAAAACGACGGAGATATAGCAGGGTTGGTTCATTGGAGAGAGCGTAACATAGGCTCAGAGAGGGTGTTCAGACCGCCATCAGATCCGTGCACGTTGATGTTAAACCTTAATGTTGGTTTTAGAGCTAACGCCTTTGCATGATTCCCTTGATGTATTTGTTAAAGTAAAAATATTTATTGATAAGACATTGTGAAAGTAGCAAATGCTTTGAGCTGGCCAGCCCCTACATTTCCCGTTCTAATGTAGTTGGCAGTAAAAGGAATTGTTTTGCTGCCTAATATGTTTCCTACAAAAAACTGATTGGTATTGCCTGCCATGCTAGAGTCTGCTCCCAAGTAAATGGGCAGATTATTTCTCATGATTTGTACACCCAGGCCCTGAGCCGTTGATCCATTGCCTGCCGTAATAATGTTTGATGTGGATGCAGGATTGCTATTGTCAGTTATGGTCATGTACACATTGACCGCGCTTGGGCAAGTGACCCCAATGTTGAATGGTGTGGAACTGCTGATGGCCCCAATGCTGGGTAACTGCTTTAGTTGTATGTTGGGTAGTTGAACAGTAATGTTTGCAGTATTAACCGAACAGCTTGCGTTCTGAACAGTAATTGTAGTACTGGATAAATAATCAAATGATCTGTGACTATATTTGCCGTTAGCCCAAACATGGTACCAGTCTTCTTGTTGAAAGAGTACAGTTGAAGGGATGCTAATACTGCCGCTTGGAATAGTGCTGTAACGGATAAAACGTAGACGGTATAGAGTGAAAAAATCTCCATCAATGCCTATAGGTACATCTGTAAAACCCCAACTAATAATTGGTGTTCTGGTTGGTTGTGGGTTTCCTATATTTTCAACTGATATGACCAATCCTATCCCATTGCCTAAATCCAATATAGGGTATGTTAGACCATTTTCAGTGTATGACTTTCCTGTAGGTGCAAGGGATGAGTTGAATCTGATATAGTTGGGGTTGGTTGATGTTCCTGCCTTGCATCCGGTAAAACTAAGTGCACCCTGACTGAACCAGTCTGTTAGTGGGGTAATTAACGGGGAATTGGCCGGTATTGTGGCAATATTGATGTTGGACGGTACATTGATGGTTACCGCAATGGATGATGCACAATTTGGACCGTACTCAGTGTCTGCATTGGCTGCATGGCATATAAACAGGTTAAATAATGCAGATATTAAAATTAATATTGCTTTGGTATTAATTTTCTGTTGAATTTTACTGTAGATGCTTTGCATGGAAAAAATTCCCTGAATGCTGTTTGGCGCATACGCAGCGCAAATGGTCATTTCTCATGTTCTGCATATCGTTAGGTTGTCTAAACTAGTATTTGGTATGGTATCGTTAAAATCAAGTTGAAATTAATAGGAAATTTCCTATTAATTTTGCCAGTCCAAATACGATTCCCCTGCCGGCAGGGGTAAGAAGGGTAAAAATGCCCCAGCAGGCTGATCCTGTTGAGGCATGGGCAGAGAGATACGCTGCGGCAGGTTTGCTTCAGCGCTGTGGCATGGCTTCGCGTGGGATGATGGCACCAGCATGGGCAATCACCGCCGCTGACAGGCGGTGCGCATAGGCTGCGGCCTGGGTGGGTGGGTATCCCAGAACTCTGCTCGCCAGATAACCGGCGGCAAACGAATCACCGGCTGCCGTGGTGTCCACAACCTGTGGCACGGCGGTGGCCAGCACTTCTGTGCGCATCCCGGTGCTGGCCAGCAGGCAGGGCTCGCCGTCGCGTTTGATCACTACTTTTTTGTCTCCGGGTCACCATGCCGAAGCAGTGATGGTGTGCTTAATGCGCTAGCGAATATTCCGGCGCAGCCGGTCAATGGCTATGCTGTTTTCCTGTCTTGCTGCGTTTGTGGCGGACGGCGTGCCTGGCGGCAGGCTCGATAAAGTTGACGGCGACGGCATCCGTCTTGCTGCGAATGCGGAACCAGTTTTCGATACGGCTTTTTTCATCGTCGCTCAAACGGCGACCAGAGTGGATGGTGAGTTGCAGCAACTTGGCCCTGGCCGCATCGGGCTGGAAGCGGAAGCCCTCACTGATGATGATGGCCGTAACCGTCGGGTATTGTGCCTGCAGTTCGGCAGCCATGCTGGCAGCCTGCTCGGTCAGCAGGTTTTTGACGGCAAGCTCCTGCTGCATTTTTTTGATCTGTTCATCCTTCTGGCGCAGCGTCTCCTGTCCGTTCAGATACAGCTCGCTCAGCAGGCTGGATTTGAGGGCAGTGACATCAATCCGGTTGTCGCCGCTCTGGTGCACAACGAGATGCGTATCCGCCAATTTGGCCTGTGCCAGCCGTCCCTGCATACTTTGCAGACTGGTCTGGCTTAGCGGTGCACCGATCAGGGCAACTTCGATAGTGCGGGTGGCTGGGTTGATTTTCGAACTGGCTACCTGGGTTTCCTGCAGTGAGAATTCTCGGCTAATAAACAGTTTTGCATTGCTCTTGAACACTTCGTCATTGACCAGTTCCACCGCCAGGTAGGTGCTGGGAATCGCGGTACTAAGGGCAATGGCCAGCAGCGACAGCTTGACCCGTTTTGCCATCCTGGCATCGGTAAAACCATGGCGTTCCAGCCGCAGTAGGCGGATGCCAATGGTGGTGGCCAGGCCGATGAACACGCAGTTGATGGTGTAGAGGTAGAGCGCGCCGCCGACAAAGTTCCATTGTCCAGTGGCCACGCCGTATCCTGCGGTACACACCGGTGGCATCAGCGCGGTGGCAATGGCTACGCCTGGGATCACATTGGACTTTTCCTGCCGGGTGATGCCGACAATGCCTGCCAGACCGCCAAATATGGCAATCAGCACATCCCAAACATTGGGGGTGGTGCGGGCCAGCAGTTCGGATTGGGCATCTTGTAGCGGCGATACCGAAAAATACAGTGCGGAGACGACCAGGCTGATCAGGGTGGCAATACCTAGGTTGAGCAAGGCGCGCTTGACCAAATTGAAGTCATACACTGCAATTCCCAGACCGGCCCCCATGATTGGGCCCATTAGTGGCGAAATCAGCATGGCGCCAATGATGACAGCGGTAGAGTTGACGTTTAGTCCAACTGACGCAATAAAGATGGCGAACATCAATATCCATGGAGTAGCGCCGGCCAGTTCCACGCCATCACGAATGCGTCGTTCAATTTCCTGATCGCTGGCTTTGTCGGATAGCAAGCTGAAGCGTTGGGTCAGCAACTGGATTAGACGATGGCGCTTGGTGGCTGTCTTCGCGTTGAGCATACCGTTTCCTTGATGATTTTATTAAAGATAATCATTCGCGTTTGATGTGCATGGCAAGAACCCAGACATTGTCAATCGCTGCAATGCTGAAGTGTGTACTTGGTTCGATATTGATGGTGCAGCGTGTTTCCCATCGCAAGCAGAACGAATCTGTTGCAATGGGAGGGGGCTTAGCGCTGCGGCATGGCTTGGCGCGGGATGATGGCACCGCTGTGGGCTATCACGGCGGCAGACAGGCGATGGGCAAAACCTGCAGCCTGGGCGGGTGGGTATCCCAGTACCCGGCTAGCCAGATAACCGGCGGCGAATGAATCACCAGCGGCGGTGGTATCCACCACTTGTGGCACGGCAGTGGCGAATACTTCCTCACGCAGGCCGGAACTGGCCAGCAGGCAGGGTTCGCCGCCGCGCTTGATCACCACTTCCTTGCAACCCAGCGCCAGTGTGCGTTCCGCGACGGCTTCTGCACTTTCCGGCCCATAGAGCGCCTGTTCGTCATCCAGGGTCAGCAGGGCGACATCGGCCAGCGCCAGGATGGCTTCGTGACCGGCACGCGCCTGTGCCGCGTTCCACAGCGAAGGGCGGAAGTTGTTGTCGAACCAGATTTTGCCGCCATCGCGGGCAAAGTCGCGCAGGGCATCCAGCAGGCGTTGGCGTTCGTGCTGGTTGAACAGCGCCAGCGAAATGCCTGACAGGTAGATGGCCTGTAACTGTGCGGTGTGCAGCAGGCTGGCAAAGTCGATGCCGGAGGCAAAGTAATGGCGTGCAGCACTGTCGTTGCGCCAATAGAGGAAGCTGCGCTCGCCACGGGCATCGGTTTCCACCATGTACAGGCCCGGTAGCTTGCCCGGCTGGATGACGATGTGGCTGACATCCACGCCTTCGGCTTGCCAGTCGGCCAACAGCTGGCGGCTGAGGCTGTCCTGTCCCATGCCGGTCAGGTAGCGCACCTGATGAGGGCTACCGGCCAGAGTGCGGGCCAGATAAATGGCAGTGTTCAGGGTGTCGCCACCAAAGCGACGCTGTAGTGGCTGACCGCTCAGTTCGATCATGCCTTCACCAAGGCAGGCAATATGCATGTTGCAGTCTTTCCTGTGACGGGATGCCTGGCTGTTGTCATGCGGACCACGGCCAGGCGGGACCGGGTTTTGACTTAGGGCTTCTTGTAGGCGATGCAGTCCACTTCCACCTTGCAGTCAATCACCATGCTGGATTGTACGCAGGCGCGGGCGGGCGGATGTTCGCCAAAATACTGCAGGAATACCCGGTTGAACGAGGCAAAGTCGCGGGTGTCATCCAGCCACACTCCGCAACGCACCACATGCTCAGGGCCATAACCGGCTTCCTTCAGTATGGCCATTACATTCTGGATGCACTGGTGGGACTGAGTGACAATGCCGCCTTCAATCACTTCGCCATTGACCATCGGGGTCTGGCCGGATACATACAGCCAGCCGTCGGCGGCTTGTACCGCGCGGGCAAAGGGCATGGTCTGGCCACCGGTGCCACCGGCAATGCCATAGCGTTTCAGATCGCTCATGTTGGGTTTCCTTGCAATATTACAGTGAGGGAGTAACGGGAAAGGTGGTGCGGATATCGCGGGTACGCGGTAAAAAGCGCCCGGCCCGCGCACCGGTGGCCGCCGTGTGCTGCCAGCTGAGCGTGCCATTCACCCAGACCGCGACAATGCCTTGGGCAGGCTGTACCGGTGAGTGGAAGCTGGCGGTGTCATGAATGGTGTCGGCATCAAACAGCACCAGGTCGGCCCAGTAACCAGGGCGGATCAGGCCGCGCTCATCCAGCGCAAAGCGGCTGGCCGACAGGCCGGTCATCTTGTGAATGGCGGTTTCCAGGCTGAACAGCTTGCGCTCGCGGCAATAGTGGCCCAACACGCGGGGAAATGCTCCCCACAAACGCGGATGGGGCAGTGGGTCTTCCGGCAGACCATCCGAGCCCACCATGGTGAGCGGGTGGCTGAGAATGCGCTCGACGTCTGCCGGGTCCATGCCGTGATACACCGCGCCTGCCGGTTGCAGCTTGCGGGCGGTGTCCATCAAGGGCAGCTGCCATTGTTCGGCGATGGCTTGCAGGGTTTGGCCAGCCATTTCCGGATGCGGGGTGGACCAGGTGATGAAAATCTCGAAATCGCTGGTGACTTGTTTGAGGTCCAGCGTGGAGGAGCTGGCGGAGTAGGGGTAACAGTCGCAGCCTACCTGCTGCTGGCGAGCGGCATTTTCCAGCGAAGCCAGCAGTTGCGGGCTGCGCCCCCAGTTACCTTTGCCGGCGCATTTCATGTGCGACACGATGACCGGGCTGTTGGCATGCCGGCCTACTTGCCAGGCTTCGTCCATCGCTTCGAGCACCGGTTCGAACTCGCTGCGCAGGTGGGTTGTATAGATGCCACCACTGTTATTGAGCTCCGCTGCCAGTTGCTCTACTTCGCTGCTATCGGCACTGAAAGCCGATGCATAGGCCAGGCCCGTGCTTAGTCCCAGTGCGCCATCACGCAGACTTTCAGCCAGCTGTGCGCGCATGGCGATGATTTCGTCCGGGGTGGCGGTACGATCCAGCCGGTCCAGGTGATTGCTGCGCAAGGCGGTATGGCCCACCAGCGCCGCTACATTGACGGCGGGTTCGGCCTGCTCCACCGCCGCGCGGTAGTCGGCAAAGCGCGGATAACGGAAAGCTTCCTGCGGGCCCAGCAGGTTCATCGGGTCTGGCGGGGCGCCTTTCAGGCTGACGGGCGATGCACTGATGCCGCAGTTGCCGACAATCACGGTGGTGATGCCCTGGCTGAGCTTGGGCAGCATCTGCGGCTGGCGGATGACCATGGTGTCGTCATGGGTGTGGACATCGATAAAACCGGGTGCCAGGGTCAGGCCGCGGCCGTCGATTTCATGGCTGGCAGTATGCTGACTGGCATCTCCAATCAGGCTGATACGTTGCTGGCTGATGCCCACATCACAACAGCGGGCCGGTGTGCCACTGCCATCGACCAGATTGACCTGGCGGATCAGGGTGTCAAAAGTCTGCATGGGGTTTCTCCTGCGGGCTCACCGGTTGGCTGGCGGTTTTGTTGCCAACCGGTGCAAGACGAGGTTGCTCAGAGGACTTGGGCCAAGCCCAGGGTCAGCACAAAGGCAACCACGGAAATCAGTGTTTCCAGCACGGTCCAGGTTTTCAGGGTCTGCACCACGGTCATGTTGAAATACTCTTTCACCAGCCAGAAGCCGCCATCGTTGACGTGGGACAGAATCAGTGATCCTGCACCGGTGGCCAGCACCAGCAGTTCCGGGTGCGGGTAGCCGCTGGCCATGGCGATGGGGGCGACAATGCCGGCAGCGGTGGTCATGGCCACGGTGGCAGAACCGGTTGCCACGCGCATCAGCACGGCCAGCAGCCAGCCCAGCAGCAAGGGGGAGAGCTGGAATTCGGCCGACAAGGCGATGATTTCCTTGGTGACACCGGTTTCAATCAGGATGCGGTTAAGGCCGCCACCTGCACCCACCAGCAAGGTGATGGCCGCAGTAGGGGCCAGGCATTCATTGGTGAATTTGAGAATGTCGTCACGGCTGAAGCCACGGGCCAGACCCAGCGTCCAGAAGCTCACCAGCGTGGCCAGCAGCAAGGCGATTACCGAGTTGCCGATGAATTGCAGCAGGCCGTTCATGGCACTGCCTTTTTCGGTCAGCACATTGGCCCAGCCGCCCAGCAACATCAGGAATACCGGCAGCAAGATGGTGAAAATGGTGATGCCAAAACCGGGCAGCTCACGCGGTGCGGCTTCGCGCTCGGTAAATTGCAGTGCGATGGGGTTTTCCGCAGGCAGCTGGATATGCGGTGCAATGAACTTGGCAAACAAGGGGCCGGCGATGATGGCAGTGGGTACACCGACGATGATGGCGTAGAACACCGTCTTGCCAACCTGTGCGCCATATTCGCCCACTGCCAGCATGGCGGCTGGGTGCGGCGGCACCAGGCCATGCACCACTGACAAACCGGCCACCATGGGCAGGCCGACCAGCAGCATGGAGACACCGGCGCGCTTGGCTACGGTGAAGGCAATCGGAATCAGCAGGACAAAGCCCACTTCAAAAAACAGCGGCAGGCCGCAGACAAAGGCGATGCACACCATGGCCCAGTGCGCGTTCTTTTCGCCGAATTTGTCGATCAGCGTCAGCGCAATGCGTTCGGCACCGCCGGACTCGGCCATCATCTTGCCCAGCATGGTGCCTAATGCTACCACCAGCGCGATATGGCCCAGGGTTTTGCCTACACCGGTTTCATAGGCGGCCATGATGTCCTTGGCCGGCATTTGTGCAGCCAGGGCCAGACCGATGGAAACCACGGTCAGCACAATGAACGGGTTGATGCGGTAGCGGGCGATCAGTACCACCAGCGCAATGATGGCGATGGCGGCATACAGCAGCAACTGGCTGCCCAGAACTGGGGTCATGTACTTCTCCTTAGTGGTGCAGGGGCAATGCCGCCTCCCGCTTGGGCGGGGGCGGTCTTTATTGGTGTCAGAACAGGGTTTCCACCACGCCGTTGACATTCAGCTGGTCATCCACCAGCAGCAGCTGGCGCCATTTGTCGAAGGTGAGGCAGGGGTGGGATATTTCGAAAGCGAGCATGTCGCCCACCTGCAGGTCGGCATCAGCGGGAATGCGCATGAAGGCGTGCTGGTCCATCATGCTGGCGACGATCCAGTCGGCGGGCGCTTCCTGCGGCGCCTGGTCCCGTCCGGGACGGAAATGCAGCGATACCTGCGGCAGCCCGGCGTCAAAGGCTGCATCACGCTTGCCCAGTGCAATGATGGCGCGGCCTTGTTCCGGCACCGATTGCACATAGGCCCATAACTGCAATGCCGGCAGCAGGCTGCTGCCCATGTCACGGGCGATGGGGTTCTGGCTCTGGATGCGTTGCTCGGCCTGACGGTAGATGCCGACATCGTGGGTCAGGTAGCAGCCCGGTCGCAGCAGGATGTCCACCGGCTTGCCCGGGTTGAAGCCGGAAAACTCATCCGCCACCACGTCGTACCAGGCAGAACCGGCACCACTCAGAATGATGTTTTCTTCGGCAAACAGGCCGCGGGCGGCGTGTTCGCGGGTTCTGGCCAGCACCGATTGCAAAAAGGCACGGATATCCGCTTCCTGTTGCAGTACGCCTTCGTAGATTTCCACACCGACCAGACGGAGCGATTGCGGCCAGCGGGCGATGGCTGCCAGCACGGCTTCTTCCTGTTGCGGGGAGCGGATGCCGGTGCGACCGCCTTCTACGCCGTATTCCAGCAGGATGCGCAGTTGCTGGCCGCTGGCCGCAAAGTATTCACCGAGTGCATCAACGTTGGCGGCAGAATCGACAATGCAGCAGAAGCTGAAATCCGGGTCTGCCTGTTGCAGGCGGGCAATGATGCCCATATTGCCCTTGCCCACCAGTTGATTGGCCAGCAGTATGCGGCGGATGCCATGCTGCCAGGCGGCCTGTACCTGGGGGGCGGTGGCCAGGGTGATGCCCCATGCACCGTGCTCCAGCTGCAGGTGGAACAGCGCCGGGCTCATGGTGGTTTTGCCATGCGGGGCCAGTTTTACGCCATAGCGCTGCATGAAGTCCTGCATCCAGCGCAGATTGTGCTGAATGCGGCTCTGGCGTAATACGGCAACCGGCAGGCTGACTTCTTCGCGCAGGATGTTCCAGCCCAGGCTGGCAACTTCTTGCAAGGTGCAGGCGTCCGGGCTGTGGCCCAGGCCTTTGGTAGCTGTGTTAAGCGGCTTTTCCCGCAGTGGATGCGCTGCCATGGGGGTTCTCCTCGCCATTGCTTTGAAAAAACACAGCGAGTGAGGCGTGGCTCGGGGTGGTACTGGCGGACTGGCCAGCGTACGGCTCGCTGTGGATAAGTACCGGGTGCTGCATGATTGCGCACGGCAGGAGGAGAGACTTTCCAGCAAGCAGGCGGGACTGGCATCTGGCCAAAAGGATGTACCTTCCAGCCCTTCCCGACAGGTGAAACTACTGCTTATCCATGCAAAGGCTATGCGATGGCGTGATGAGTCATTGAAAAAGCGGATCTTTTTTACGAAAAGCTAAAGGGGCTGGGCCACGAGGTGCGAGAGGCAGGGAAACGGCAGCAGAGGGCGTGACGGCAGGTGAGGAGGAGATTGTTGCATTGCCGCATGCAGTGGGTGGTGACTGTCACCGTTGGCGATGACAGCCCGGCATTCACCACCCCGAAATGGATGGAAGGTCGGCACCTGGAGCGGCTACAAAGATCGTACTGTCCTTCTGGCAGGGCCAGCAGCAGGGATTTTGTTAGTGCCTGTTAACTGTTGATCAGACTGGCTACCTTGGTGGTGATGATGTCCACCGCCGGGTCGTTGGCACCGTGCGGCAGAATCACATCGGCAAAACGTTTGGTCGGTTCGATGAACTGATTGTGCATGGGGCGTACGGTGGCCAGATAGTGTTCGATCACATGGTCTACTGTGCGGCCACGCTCACGGATATCACGTTGCAGTCGGCGGATGAAGCGTACGTCCGGGTCGGTATCCACGAAGATTTTCAGCGACATCATGTCGCGCAGCGCGGCATCGTACAGCGGGAACAAACCCTCGATCACGATGACCGGTGCCGGTTTCACCGTAATGGTTTCGGCGGCGCGGGTGTGATTGGTGAAGTCATACACCGGCATGTCAATGGCACGCCCGGCCAGCAAGTCTTCAATGTGCTCGATCAGCAAGGGCCAGTCGAAGGCATGCGGGTGATCGTAATTGGTGGCGAGGCGCTGTTCGAAGGTGAGATGGGCCTGGTCCCGGTAGTAGTAGTCCTGCACGATGACTGCCGCCATGTCCGGGCCTACGGTTTCCAGTACCTTGGCGGTGACCGTGGTCTTGCCGCTGCCGCTGCCGCCGGCAACGCCAATGATGAACGGGGTAGTCATGCTGTGAACCTCTTGCTGCGCGAAGGCATGAAAAAAACGCGCCATTCTAATGAGTTATGGCGCGTTGTTCCATCAGAAATGCGGCATTTCCGGCCTATTGTGCTTCCGCCCTGGCTGCAGCATGCCATTCCTGCATGGCCGGCAGTTGCTGCATGTGTCTGACATAGTCGGCAGCATGGCCGCCAAGCGCGACATGGTAGCTGACAAAGCGCCACACTACCGGGGCGAAGAAGGCGTCGGCAATGGTGAAGTGGCCAAACAGGAAGGGGCCGTTATGCTGGTTTTGCTGACGCAGGCCTTCCCACAGGCTGATGATGCGGTCGATGTCTGCCTGGGCGGCTGCGCTGGGTGCAAAGCCTGCGTTGTCGGCACAGACATTCATCGGCAGCTCGCTGCGCAAGGCCTGAAAGCCGCTGTGCATTTCCGCCACGGCAGAGCGCGCCACGGCACGGCTGGCGATGTCATCCGGCCACAGCCCGGCGGCCGGGAAACAGTCGGCCAGGTATTCGCAGATAGCCAGGCTGTCGGTGATGCGCAGTTGCTGGTCGATCAGCAGCGGAACCTTGCCGGCCGGGTTGCAGGCCAGAATGCGGGCCTTGCTGTCGCTGGCGGTGAGGTCGATGTGTTTTTCTTCGAAAGGTTCGCCCAGCATTTTCAGTACCAGCCAGGGACGCAGCGACCAGGATGAAAGGTTTTTGTTGCCGATGATCAGGGTAAACATGGTTCAGACTCCATGACGGCACCACCAGGACATGGCGGCAGGGTAGGGGGATGAACCATCTTATAGCAGGCTGTCATGGGCAGCCAGCGTGACGGGGAGTGGGTTGCGGGGAGTGGGGAGTGGGGAGTGGCGTGGGGCAATGAATAAGCCCGGCATGGCCGGGCTTTGCGGTATCGGTGTTACATGGCGCGGCGCTTATTCGGCCTCGTCGATCCAGGCTTGCTGGATGGCCTCCAGCACGCGCTCGCCGCCACGGCTGTGGTCGTCGTTGAAGTCGGGCAGCGCCACAACCCAGTTGTGCAGGTCGACAAAGCGCACGGTCTTGGGGTCGACATCGGGGTAGGTTTCCACCAGTTCGATGGCGATGTCGTTAACGTCGGTCCATTTCATTGTGTTCTCCTGCAAGCTCCGTCCGGCAACGGGTTTGATCCAGCTTGCCGGAGGCGGGGGTCTTAGTGATGTTCGCGGGCGTGGTTGATGGTGTAGCGCGGAATCTCCACCACCAGGTCTTCCTCGCCGATCACAGCCTGGCAAGACAGGCGGGACTGAGCTTCCAGCCCCCAGGCCTTGTCCAGCATGTCTTCTTCCAGCTCGTCCGCTTCGTTCAGCGAATCGAAACCTTCACGCACGATGCAGTGACAGGTGGTGCAGGCACAGGACAGCTCGCAGGCGTGTTCGATTTCGATATCGTGTTCCAGCAGTACTTCACAGATGTTCTTGCCGGTTTCGGCGTCGTCGATCACCGCGCCTTCGGGGCAGAGGTCGGCGTGGGGCAGCACAATCAGGCGTGGCATGGGTTGTCCTTATAGCTCGGCAATGTTCTGGCCCTTGAGTGCGCGCTGGATGTTGCGGTCCATGCGGCGGGCGGCAAAGTCTTCGGTGGCCTTGTTCAGGCGATGGGTGGCCTGGTTGACCGCCAGCGTGGTCTGGCTGGCGACGGCGGCTTGCAGTTCGTCCAGCACCAGGCGGATGGCGGTGGTTTCGTCGGCGGACAGCAGGTCGCCGTCAATCTGCAAGGCGGTGAGGGTGGCATCGCGCAGGCTGTCTGCATCGACAATGGCCTCGCGCAGCTTGCGTGCCTCGATATCGTCCTGCACATGGGCAAGCGAGTCGCTCAGCATCTGGCTGATGGCGTCGTCGGACAGGCCGTAGGACGGTTTGACTTCGATGCTGGCTTCCACACCGCTGGTCATTTCGCGGGCAGATACTGCCAGCAGGCCGTCTGCATCAACCTGGAAGGTAATGCGGATGCGGGCGGCACCGGCCACCATGGGCGGAATGCCGCGCAGCACGAATTGCGCCAGACTGCGGCAGTCAGCCACCAGTTCGCGCTCACCTTGCAGCACATGGATGGACATGGCGGTCTGGCCATCCTTGAAGGTGGTAAACTCCTGCGCCCGCGCTACCGGGATGGTGCTGTTGCGCGGGATGATCTTTTCGGTCAGGCCGCCCATGGTTTCGATGCCCAGCGACAGCGGAATCACGTCCAGCAGCAGCCATTCGTCCTCGCCCTTGTTACCGGCCAGCACATTGGCCTGGATGGCGGCACCCAGTGCCACCACCTTGTCCGGGTCAAGATTGGTCAGCGGTGGCTGGCCAAAGAAATCAGCCACGGCTTTCTGGATGTGCGGCATGCGGGTGGCACCGCCCACCATCACCACGCCCTTGACGTCGTCGGCTGTGATGTCGGCGTCGCGCAGTGCCTTGCGGACCGGCAGCAGGGTTTTGTCCACCAGGGTTTTGGTGATGCGGCGGAAGGTATCCTGATCCAGCGTCAGGTCGATGGCATGGCCATCGGACAAAATGGCGGTGATGCGGGTGTCGCTGTGTTCGGTCAGCGCTTCCTTGGCCTCGCGGGCGCGGGTCAGCAGCAGACGGGTGTCCTGAGCCGACAGGCCGTGCAGGTCGGCCTGTTCCAGAATCCAGCAATACACGCGGTGGTCGAAGTCGTCGCCGCCCAGCGCCGAGTCGCCGCTGGTGGCCAGCACTTCAAACACGCCACGGGTGAGTTTGAGGATGGAAATGTCGAAAGTGCCACCGCCCAGGTCGTACACCACATAAGTGCCTTCGGCACCGTTATCCAGCCCGTAGGCAATGGCGGCGGCAGTAGGTTCGTTCAGCAGGCGCAGTACGGTCAGGCCGGCGAGGCGGGCTGCATCCTTGGTGGCCTGCCGCTGGGCGTCGTCAAAATAAGCCGGGACGGTAATCACTGCGCCGGTCAACTCGCCCCCCAGGCTGGCTTCGGCACGCAGGGTGAGCGCGCGCAGGATATCGGCAGAAACTTCAACCGGGCTTTTCACCCCGGCGGCGGTATGCAGTTGCACCATACCGGGGGCGTCGACAAAACGGTAGGGCAGGCTGCCGGCGTCCTTGATGTCGGACAGGCCACGGCCCATGAAGCGTTTTACCGAGGTGATGGTATTGTGCGGGTCATGGTTCTGCTGGCGCTGGGCGTCATAGCCCACAGTGACCGAGCCATCATCCTGGTAACGCACCACGGAGGGCAGCAGGCTGCGGCCGAATTCATCGGACAGTACGGTGGCAGAACCACTCCTTACCGTGGCCACCAGTGAGTTGGTGGTGCCAAGGTCTATCCCGACAGCAAGTCGATGCTGGTGAGGGGCGGCGGACAGGCCGGGTTCTGCGATTTGTAGTAGAGCCATGACGGAATCTTTATTGTTGTCGCGTGAGCGTTAACATCAGGTGCACAGGGATGGCGGTTCAGCCCAGCAGGGTTTCAATGGCGTCGCCGATTTCCTGGTCCAGTTTTTCCAGAAAGCGCAATTTTCGCACCATCAGGGCGGCGGCGTCCAAATCGCCCGCTTCATCCAGTGCGCTGGCCAGTTCCGCTACCAGCGTGCGGTTTTCCTGGCGCAAGCTGGCGGACAGGGCTTCCAGTGCCTCGACATTGCTGTCGCCCTGCGCTTCTTCAATGTTTTCGCGCCATTCCATTTGTGCCATCAGGAAATCCACCGGCATGCTGGTGTTGGTTTCTTCCTGGGTGTCGCGGCCTTGCAGGGCCAGCAGGTAGCGGGCGCGGCGCAGCGGGCTTTTCAGGGTTTGATAGGCTTCGTTCACCCGGGTGGCCTGCATCAGCGCCATGCGTTTTTCCGCATCGGGGCTGCTGGCGTAACGGTCTGGATGGACGGCGGCGGCGGCGGCGCGCCAGGATTGTTCGAGTTGCTGGCTATCCAGCACAAAGCGGCGCGGCAGGCCGAACAGCTGAAAGAAGTCCTGGGAAAATTCGGTAGTCATGGCCTTGGGCTACGGGACTGCAGGGTGACAACCGGGCCGCCACTGGTGGCAGCCCGGCGCAGGTGGGCTAGTCTGGCAATCAGACGTTGAAGCTTTCGCCACAACCACATTCGTTCTTGACGTTGGGGTTGTTGAACTTGAAGCCTTCGTTCAGCCCTTCCTTGGTGTAGTCCAGTTCGGTGCCATCCAGGTAGGCCAGGCTTTTGGCATCGGTGAATACCGTCACGCCATGGCTTTCGAAGGTGATGTCGTCATCGGTGGCGGCATCAACAAACTCCAGCTTGTAAGCCATGCCGGAGCAGCCGGAGGTTTTCACCCCCAGACGGATGCCCAGGCCCTTGCCACGTTTGGCAATGAACTGGCTGACGTGATTGGCTGCACTAGCAGAAAGGGTGATGGCCATGTCCGAAGCTCCTTACTTGCCGTGTTTTTGCTTGTAGTCGCTCACTGCGGCCTTGATGGCGTCTTCTGCCAGGATGGAGCAGTGAATCTTTACCGGCGGCAGGGCCAGTTCTTCGGCAATGGCGGTGTTCTTGATGGCCATGGCTTCATCCAGCGACTTGCCCTTGACCCATTCGGTCACCAGGGAAGACGAGGCAATGGCCGAGCCGCAGCCGTAGGTCTTGAACTTGGCGTCTTCAATCACGCCATCGGCGTTTACCTTGATCTGCAGCTTCATCACGTCGCCACAGGCCGGTGCGCCCACCATGCCGGTACCGACGCTATCATCACCCTTTTCGAACGAGCCCACGTTACGCGGGTTTTCGTAGTGATCCATCAGTTTGTCGCTGTATGCCATGACTCTCTCTCCTGCTGGCGGGAGCCCGGCTATCCTGAGCCAGTTACTCCCGCAAAATCATTGATAGTTCAGTGGGCGGCCCACTGTACCGAATTCAGGTCGACGCCTTCCTTGAACATTTCCCACAGCGGGGACAGTTCGCGCAATTTGCCGATTTTATCTTTCAACAGCGCAATGGCGAAGTCGATTTCTTCTTCGGTGGTGAAGCGGCCCAGGGTAAAGCGGATGGAGCTGTGTGCCATTTCGTCGTTGCGGCCCAGGGCGCGCAGCACGTAGGACGGCTCCAGCGAAGCCGAGGTACAGGCCGAACCGCTGGAAACCGCCAGGTCCTTGATGGCCATGATCAGGCTTTCACCTTCAACAAAGTTGAAGCTGACATTGAGGTTGTGCGGTACACGCTGGTCGATGTCGCCGTTGATGTACACCTCTTCCATGTCCTTGATGCCGTTCCACAGGCGGTCACGCAGCATGCGGATGCGTTCGCTCTCGCTGTCCATTTCTTCACGGGCCAGGCGGAAGGCTTCGCCCATGCCGACAATCTGGTGCGTCGGCAGGGTGCCGGAGCGGAAACCGCGCTCATGGCCACCGCCGTGCATCTGGGCTTCCAGACGGACGCGCGGCTTGCGACGCACATACAGTGCACCGATACCCTTGGGACCGTAGGCCTTGTGGGCCGACAGGCTCATCAGGTCCACTTTCAGCACATTCATGTCCATCTTCACCTTGCCCGGTGCCTGAGTGGCGTCCACGTGGAAGATGATGCCTTTTTCACGGCAGATTTCGCCGATTTGCGGAATGTCCTGGATCACGCCGATTTCATTGTTGACGTACATCACCGACACCAGAATGGTGTCCGGACGGATGGCCGCCTTGAATTCTTCAATGTCGATCAGGCCGTTTTCCTGCACCCCCAGATAAGTCACCTCGAAGCCCTGGCGTTCCAGCTCGCGACAGGTATCCAGCACCGCCTTGTGTTCGGTCTTGACGGTGATGATGTGCTTGCCCTTGCTCTTGTAGAACTGGGCGGCGCCCTTGATGGCCAGGTTGTCAGACTCGGTGGCACCGGAGGTCCAGACAATTTCCTTGGGGTCGGCATTCAAAAGCTTGGCCACTTCTGCCCGCGCATTCTCTACCGCCTCTTCCGCCGTCCAGCCAAAGCTGTGGCTACGCGAGGCCGGGTTGCCGAACTGCTCGGTCAGATAGGGAATCATCTTGGCGGCAACACGGGGATCAACCGGGGTAGTAGCGGAATAGTCGAGGTAGATGGGAAGCTTGAGCTGACTCATTATCAATTCTCCGGGGATGCGGTGCGCTTACAGTGCGCTGGAGGCGGAGGCAGTCATACGGGGGCTGCTTTCGCGCTTGTCCTGCATTACATTGTTTTCTTTGGCCGCTGCTTCCTTGGCGCGCTGCTTTTCAACCAGGCTGCCCAGGGTGACCTTGGCCAGGTAGTCGAAAATGGTGGCGTTCAGGTTGGTCCACAAGTCGTGGGTCATGCAGCGGTGATTGTCGTGACAGTTTTCGCGGCCGCCGCACTGGGTGGCATCAACCGGCTCGTCCACGGCGGCAATGATGTCGGCCACGGAAATATCGGCAGGGATGCGAGCCAGGGTATAACCGCCGCCAGGGCCGCGTACGCTGTCTACCAGTTCGGAACGGCGCAGTTTGCCGAACAACTGTTCCAGGTAGGAAAGGGAAATGCTCTGGCGCTCGCTGATGCCGGCCAGGGTTACCGGGCCATTGGCTTCACGCATGGCCAGGTCCAGCATGGCGGTAACCGCAAAGCGGCCTTTGGTAGTGAGACGCATGTTTTTTACTCCGGTGGGTGGTTAAGCTGATTATACCCAATTCCCGACTAATTTTGTCAACTATTAATCGCGCATCTGTTGTGCGCCAAGCGGACAGAAACATGCTGCATGCGTCGGGCCAGAAGCAGCTGGACAAAGGCAAAGTTGAGCATTTTACTAGGTTTATCAAGAGCCGGGGGCTTTAATTGCAGGGCAGCGCGCAGCTTGGTGTATCATTCAAGCAAACGCCCGTTTACATGGGTGCCATCACAGGTACCGCCTGTTGCATGTGGACATTGGTGTGCGCTGGCACGCGCGCAGTGCCGGTCACTTGCCACTGGCGGTGTCTTTGTCAGAGAGAGACAGGGAAATGAAGAAAGTGGTCATCAGCGGCTCCGGCTTGTTCACGCCGCCGCACGCTGTCAGCAACGAAGAACTGGTCGTCGCCTTCAATCAATATGTTGCCAGCTGGAATGCGGCACATGCGGCTGAAATTACCGCCGGAACCGTGGCGGCGCTGGCCGAGTCCAGTGCTGAATTCATCGAGAAGGCATCCGGCATCAAGCAGCGTTTCCTGATGGACAAGGACGGGGTGCTGGACCCGGCGCGCATGACGCCTTACCTGCCCGAGCGCAGCAATGATGTGTTGTCCATCCAGGCAGAGATGGGCGTTGCCGCGGCTACGGCCGCGCTGGCGCAGGCTGGCAAGACCGCTGCTGATATCGACATGGTGCTGGTGGCATGCTCCAACATGCAGCGTCCCTACCCGGCGGTGTCCATTGAAATCCAGCAGGCGCTGGGCGTGCAGGGCTATGCCTTCGATATGAATGTGGCCTGCTCGTCTGCTACCTTCGGCATCCAGACTGCGGTGAATGCCATCCAGAGCGGCCAGGCGCGCGCCGTGCTGGTGATCAGCCCGGAAATCTGCTCGGCCCACCTCAACTTCCGCGACCGCGACAGCCATTTCATTTTTGGTGATGCCTGCACCGCGCTGGTGCTGGAAGCTGCCGAATCGGCCACCTCGTCCGAGCAGTTCGAGATTCTGGGTACCCGTCTGGCTACCGTGTTTTCCAACAATATCCGCAATAACTTCGGCTTTTTGAACCGTTGTGACGAGCAGGGGATTGGTCAGGTCGACAAACTGTTTGTGCAGCAGGGCCGCAAGGTATTCAAGGAAGTATGTCCGATGGTGGGCGAGCATATCGTGCAGCATCTGGAAAGCCTGGATATCCAGCCGCAGCAGGTCAGCCGCTTCTGGCTGCATCAGGCCAATCTGGCGATGAATCAGCTGATAGCCCGTCGCGTGCTGGGGCGTGATGCCACCGAGCAGGAAGCCCCGGTCATTCTGGACCGCTACGCCAATACCAGCTCGGCCGGTTCCATCATCGCATTCCATTTGCGACGAGCTGGTATGAGCAAAGGTAATGTCGGCGTGATTTCGTCCTTTGGCGCGGGCTACTCGGTGGGCAGTATTGTGGTTAAAAAGTGCTAGTTTTTGCCCTTGTCGGCCTGCCTCAGGAAGCATAAAAGCGAAAATGAGGCAGGATGCTTGTCAAACCAGACCTCTCTGCCTAATGTATTCCACCAATGCAGACCCACAAGGTTTGCTGTGAGATACAGAAGATCGAACAAGACACAAAGTCGTACACAAGGAAAAGGAAAAACAATGCAAGCTGCAAAGAAAATGCTGCTGGCCGCCGGCCTGATCGCCTCGGCCTCGATGGCTGCACAAGCTGCAGGAACGCTCGTATATTGCTCCGAGGGCAGCCCGGCGGGTTTCGACCCGGGTCAGTACACCACGGGTACCGACTTTGATGCCTCTGCCGAAACCGTATTCAACCGCCTGGTACAATTCCAGCGCGGCGGTACCAAGGTGGTACCGGGCTTGGCTGAGAAATGGGATGTGGCTGCCGATGGCCTGTCCTACACCTTCCATCTGCGCAAGGGCGTGAAGATTCAGACCACTGACTACTTCAAGCCGACGCGCGACTTCAATGCGGACGACGTGGTGTTCACCTTCGACCGCATGCTCAACAAGAACAACGCCTTCCGCAAGGCTTATCCGACCGAATTCCCGTATTTCACCGATATGGGCATGGATGAGAACATCACCAAGGTGGAAAAGCTGGATGCCAATACCGTCAAGTTCACCTTGAAGAGCATCGACGCGGCTTTCCTGCAGAACCTGGCGATGAGCTTTGCCTCCATCCAGTCGGCCGAATATGCCGACAAGCTGTTGAAGGCAGGCACCCCGCAGCTGATCAACCAGCAACCGGTTGGTACCGGCCCCTTCATTTTCAAGCGCTACCAGAAGGATTCCCAGATCCGCTTTGCTGCCAACAAGCAGTACTGGGACAAGGCGGATGGCCCGAAAGTGGATAACCTGGTGTTTGCCATCACCACCGACCCGTCCGTGCGCTACCAGAAGCTGAAGGCTGGCGAGTGCCAGATTACCGCTTACCCGCGTCCGACCGATATCGCCGCGATGAAGGCCGACAGCAAGCTGAACGTGATTTCCCAAGCCGGCTTCAACCTGGGCTACCTGGCCTACAACGTGAAGCACAAGCCGCTGGAAAAACTGGAAGTGCGTCAGGCGCTGGACATGGCTGTCAACAAGAAAGCCATCATCGACGCGGTGTATCAGGGTGCTGGCCAGGCTGCCACCAACCCGATGCCGCCGACCCAGTGGTCCTACAACAAGAGCCTGAAGGATGCGCCGTACAGCGTGGAAAAAGCCAAGGCCCTGCTGGCCAAGGCTGGCTACCCGAACGGCTTCGATATCACCCTGTGGGCGATGCCGGTACAGCGTCCGTACAACCCCAATGCCAAGCTGATGGCCGAAATGGTACAGGCTGACTGGGCCAAGATCGGCGTCAAGGCCAAGATCACCACCTACGAATGGGGTGAGTACATCAAGCGCGCCAAGGCTGGCGAGCACGATGCCATGCTGATTGGCTGGACCGGTGACAACGGTGATCCGGACAACTGGCTGGGCACCCAGCTGGGCTGCGAAGCCATGAACGGCAACAACTTTGCCAAGTGGTGCTACAAGCCGTTTGAAGACCTGCTGCAAAAAGCCAAGCGCACCACCAATGTGGCCGAGCGCACCAAGCTGTACATGAAGGCACAGGAAATCTACAAACAGCAGCTGCCTTTCACCACCATTGCCCACTCCACCGTGGTACAGCCGATGTCCAAGTCGGTGGTTGGCTTCAAGGTCAGCCCGTTCGGCCTGAACTCCTTCTACGGCGTCAGCGTCAAGTAAGCAAGTCCGACCTCCTTGCCAGGAGGTCTTTGGCATCGGGGGCGCAAGCCCCCGATGTTTTGCATGAAACACTACCGTATCCTGTCATCAGAACAAGAGCGGTGGCGCCGGCAGGGCTGGCCATGCAGCATCGGCAGTACATACCGGAAGTGATACAGTCTTGCGCCATCACCACATGGCGACAGGCTTGACCTGCATCAAAGGCATGCTTGCCGCCGGGTGATATCGTTCACTCCGTCGCGGCGAAGGCGTAGCTGATGTAGGTGGGTGGTTCAGCTGGCGTCTTCGGCCCGACACCTCCACGCTTCCCTTCTGCTGTCCTGCTGCTTTTTCCTTGCCGGTTTTCATGACATTCCCATCCACGATCTGGGTCTGAAATAAAGGTGTCCGTCTGCCATGCTGTAAAGCAGGCCGGATACACGGGAGAAGTACGTATGTTGTCTTTCATTTTCCGCAGACTGGGTTTGCTGATTCCCACGTTCTTCGGCATTACCTTGCTCACCTTCGGCCTTATCCGCATGATCCCCGGCGACCCGGTGGAAGTCATGGTGGGTGAGCGCACACTCGACCCGCAAATGCATGCAGATGCCATGCACCGCCTGGGGCTGGACAAGCCGCTGTACGCGCAGTATGTCGATTACATCGGCAATTTGCTGCATGGCAATCTGGGTGAGTCGCTGGTGACCAAAACCAGCGTGTGGACCGAGTTCAAAACCCTGTTCCCCGCCACGCTGGAACTGGCACTGGCCGCCATGGTTTTTGCCGTGGTGTTCGGTCTGCTGGCCGGGGTGATTGCCGCCATCAAGCGTGGCTCCATTTTTGACCATGGCGTGATGGGCATTTCGCTCACCGGCTTTTCCATGCCGATTTTCTGGTGGGGCCTGATCCTCATCATGTTCTTCTCGGTCAAACTGGGCTGGACGCCGGTTTCCGGGCGGCTGGATCTGGCCTTTGACATCACGCCGCGCACCGGTTTCATGCTGATCGACACCTGGCTGGCCGAAGCGGCCGATCCGTCCGCCAATGCCGGTGCCTTCAAGGATGCGCTGATGCATCTGATCCTGCCGGCCATCGTGCTGGGTACCATTCCGCTGGCGGTGATTGCACGGATGACCCGTTCTTCCATGCTGGAAGTGCTGCGTGAAGACTATGTGCGTACCGCACGGGCCAAGGGCCTGTCCCCGGCGCGGGTGATTTTTGTCCACACCCTGCGCAATGCGCTGATTCCGGTGCTGACGGTGATCGGCCTGCAAGTGGGCACGCTGATGGGTGGTGCGGTGCTGACCGAAACCATCTTCTCCTGGCCCGGTATCGGCAAGTGGCTGATCGACGCCATCAGCCGCCGTGACTACCCGGTGGTGCAGAACGGCATCCTGATCGTGGCCACGCTGGTGATCATCACCAACTTCATCGTGGACATTCTGTACGGTGTTGCCAACCCGCGCATCCGTCACGCCAAATAACGCTTGCAGGTATCGTCATGACTAATGCAAACATGCAGAACGCTGCCGTGCCCGCTGAAGATGCGGCAGTCAACTATCCCTCGCCACTCAAGGAGTTCTGGCAGGGCTTTTCCTATAACAAGGGCGCGGTTGCCGGCCTGATCTTCATGAGCATCGTGGTGCTGTGTGCCGTGCTGGCCCCGCTGGTGGCACCGTACAGCCCCATCGAGCAATACCGCGATCACCTGCTGACGCCGCCGGCCTGGCTGGATGGTGGCTCCAGTGCCTTCCTGCTGGGTACCGATGAGCTGGGCCGCGACATCCTGTCGCGTCTGATTTATGGCGCACGCCTGTCGCTGTTCATCGGCCTGTGCTCGGTGCTGCTGGCCATGGTGCCGGGCGTGGTGCTGGGCCTGCTGGCGGCCTTCTTTCCCAAGGTGCTGGGCGGGGTGATCATGCGGGTGATGGACATCATGATGGCCTTGCCGTCCCTGCTGCTGGCGGTGGCCATCATGGCCATCCTGGGGCCGGGCCTGCTCAATGCCATGATTGCCATTGCCACGGTGTCCCTGCCTGCCTATGTACGGCTGACGCGTGCCTCGGCCATGACCGAACTGAACCGCGACTACGTCACCGCTTCGCGCGTGTCCGGTGCCGGCCTGTTCCGTCTGATGTTCAACACCGTGCTGCCCAACTGCATGGCTCCCTTGATCGTGCATGCCACCATGAGCTTCTCCTCGGCCATTCTGGAAATTGCCGCCCTGGGCTTTCTGGGCCTGGGCGTGCAACCGCCTACGCCGGAGTGGGGCACCATGCTGGCCTCGGCCCGTGATTACATCGAACGTGCCTGGTGGGTGGTGTCGCTGCCTGGTCTCACCATTTTGCTGTCGGTACTGGCCATCAACCTGATGGGTGACGGCCTGCGCGATGCGCTGGACCCGAAACTGAAGCGCGCCGCCTGAGGAGGGAAGTATGAGTCTGCTGGAAATCAAGAACCTCTCGGTGGAGTTCGGTTCGGAAAAAAATCCCTTCCGCGCAGTGGAAGGACTGGACCTGAGCGTCAATCAGGGCGAAATCGTCGGCATCGTCGGCGAATCCGGTTCGGGCAAGTCAGTCACCATGATGGCCATGATGGGCCTGCTGGAAGGGCAGGGCCGCATCGTGGCCGATACCCTGCAATTTGATGGCAAGAACCTGCTCACCATCTCGGCGCGCGAGCGTCGCAAGATTGTCGGCAAGGATATCGCCATGATCTTCCAGGACCCGATGACCTCGCTCAACCCCAGTTACACCGTGGGTTACCAGATCATGGAAGTGCTGAAGATCCACCAGGGCCTGCGTGGTGCCGCACTGAAGCAACGTGCGCTGGAACTGATGGAAATGGTGGAAATCCCGGCGGCGGCCAGCCGGCTGAATGCCTACCCGCACCAGTTGTCCGGTGGCATGAGCCAGCGCGTGGTGATAGCCATGGCCATTGCCTGTAATCCCAAGCTGCTGATTGCCGATGAGCCCACTACCGCGCTGGACGTAACCATCCAGGCGCAAATCATGGACTTGCTGGTCAATCTGCAGAAAAGCCAGAACATGGCTCTGATCATGATTACCCATGACCTGGCCGTGGTGGCCGAAGTGGCGCACAAGGTGGCGGTAATGTATGCAGGGCAAGTGGCGGAAATGGCCAAGGTGCCGGGTATTTTCCGCACCCCGAATCATCCGTATACCGAGGCCTTGCTCAAGTCCATTCCGGAACACAGCAAGGGCGCGCACCGCCTGTCCACCCTGCCTGGCATCGTGCCGGGACAGTACGACCGGCCAAGCGGCTGCCTGTTGTCTCCGCGCTGTCCCTATGTCCAGGACAAGTGCAAGGCCCAGCGACCGGGCCTGACCGCCATTGACGGTGGCGTTGTACGCTGCCACTACCCGATTACGGCCAAGGAGGCATGATGAGTACCGTATTGCAGGCACGGGACCTCACCCGTTATTACGATGTGGCCCAGGGTTTTCTCAAGCCGGCTGCGCAGGTGAAGGCGCTGAACGGCGTATCGTTTGAATTGCAAGCCGGCAAGACGCTGGCAGTGGTGGGCGAATCCGGCTGTGGCAAGTCCACGCTGGCCCGCCAGCTGACGCTGATCGAGCCGCCGACTTCCGGTTCGCTGCTGCTGGACGGGCAGGATGCCGCCACAGCCAGCAAGGCCGAACTGAAAGCCATGCGCACCAAGGTGCAGATGGTATTCCAGAACCCCTACGCCTCGCTCAACCCGCGCCAGAAGATCGGCACCCAGCTGGGCGAGCCGCTGGACATCAATACCAGCCTGTCCGCCAGCGAGCGTGAGGAGCGCGTGCGCGCCATGATGACGCGGGTCGGTTTGCGTCCGGAACATTACTACCGCTACCCGCACATGTTCTCCGGTGGCCAGCGCCAGCGTATCGCCATTGCCCGCGCCATGATGCTCAACCCCAAGATCGTGGTGGCAGACGAACCCACCTCGGCACTGGACGTTTCCATCCAGGCTCAGGTACTCAATCTGTTCATGGATCTGCAGGAAGAGTTCAACACCGCCTATGTATTCATCTCGCACAACCTGGCGGTGGTGGAACATGTGGCGGACGATCTGATGGTGATGTATCTGGGCCGTGCGGTGGAAGTGGGAGCCAAGGAAAAGATCTATTCCCGACCGCTGCATCCTTATACCCAGGCGCTGTTGTCGGCCACACCTTCCATTCACCCGGAAGACAGGCGCGTCAAGATCAAGATCCATGGCGAATTGCCCAGCCCGCTGAATCCGCCGTCCGGCTGCACCTTCCACAAGCGCTGCCCGTTTGCCAACGAGCGTTGCCAGCAGGAAGTGCCGGAACTGCGTGCGCTGGATGAACGCATGGTGGCTTGCCATCATGTGGAAAACATCAATAGCTGACCCATTCCGGTGCAGTTTTACTGCTGAAGGCCGGCTTTTTGTCGGCCTTTCTTGCTTCTTGCACCAGAATGTTCTGCAATCATGATGTAAATGACGCAAAACCCTACTGTTATGCCGCATTTTTGGCGCAGCGCAACAAAAATGCCTTTACCCTCCCACCACTGCACGATACAGTCGCCATGGCACACACATCCAAAGGAAAACGAGAAGTGAAAAGAGCCGTGTATGCCGGAAGTTTCGACCCGGTCACCAACGGTCACTTGTGGATGATTCGCGAAGCCGTAGAGCTGTTCGACGAACTCATCGTGGCAGTCGGCGTGAACCCGGAAAAGCACTGTACCTTCAGTGTGGACGAGCGCGTCGACATGCTGCGTGCCGTCACCCGTGGTTTCAACAAGCTGCGGGTAGATGTGTTCGAAAACCAGTTTCTGGTGAATTACGCCCAGAGCATTGGTGCCAACTACATCATTCGCGGTATTCGCACCGCCAGCGACTACGAATACGAACGCACCATGCGTTACATCAACTCCGACCTGCATCCGGACATCACCACCATTTTCCTGCTGCCACCGCGGGAATATGCCGAGGTGTCGTCCACCATGGTCAAGGGGCTGGTCGGCCCGCGCGGCTGGCAGAACATGATTCGCCAGTATCTGCCCGAGCCGGTCTACCGCAAGCTGATCGCCATGTACCAGCCTGAGTAGGCGGTCAGGCAGGACTTGCTGATGCGCGCGCCGGTCGCTTATGCTGGCGCGCGTTTTGTTTTTGTCCGAATGAATTACCCGGCAGTGCCACACCGGCTGCTGTCGCCAAGGAATGTTATGGTCGATGTCTCCGCCTTTGCCAACCGGCTGCAGAAAAATTACAAGCACTACGCCAAGTGGGCCTCCCGTCAGGGGCTGGATGCCTGGCGTGTCTACGACAAGGACGTACCGCAGTTTCCGCTGGCGGTAGACCTGTACGGTGAGCGGGTGCATCTGCAGGAGTACGACACCGGCTGGGAAATGGAAGACGCTGTCTATCAGCAATGGATAGCCGCCATCATCGCAGCCATCGCCGTAGTCACCGGCCGCGATGAATCCGCCATCACCCTGAAAAGCCGCCGTCGCCAGAAGGGCGTCAGCCAGTACGAAAAAGTGGGCAAGCTGGGCGATGACTTCATCGTGCAGGAGTTCGGCCAGCGCTTCATCGTCAATCTGGATGCCTATCTGGATACCGGCCTGTTTCTGGATCACCGCAACACCCGCAAACGCGTGCGTGAAGAAGCCGCGGGCAAGCGCTTTCTCAATCTGTTTGCCTATACCGGCAGCTTCACAGTCTACGCCGGTGCTGGTGGTGCCGTCAGCTCGGAAACTGTCGACATGTCCAATACCTATCAGGACTGGTCGCGCCGCAACTTCGAGTTGAACGGATTGGACCTCGCCCGCCATCAACTGGTACGTGCCGATGTATTCCAGTATCTGGAACAAGCCGTGGACGAGGGCAAGCAGTTCGACCTCATCGTGATGGACCCACCCACCTTCTCCAATTCCAAGAAAATGCAGGACATTCTGGACGTCCAGCGCGACCACGTCTGGCTGATCGACTACGCCATGGCGCTGCTGGCACCGGGCGGTACCCTGTACTTCTCCAATAATCTGCGCAGCTTCGTGCTGGACGAACGCCTGGCCGAGGACTACCACATCCGCGACATCAGCGGGCAGTCCGTGCCGGAAGACTTCCGCAACCGCAAGATTCACCAGTGTTACCAACTGAAAAAGAAAGCCAGCTGATATGCCGCAAGTCATCATGCAATACAGCAGTGGACTGCAGCTGGATGTCCCCGCCACCTTGCTAGCCATCAATCAGGCATTACTGGCTAGCGGCCAGTTCCAGGCAGAAGACATCAAAAGCCGGGCCATCCTGCTGCAAGACTGGCTCACTGGCACCACTCCGGGTAGCGCTCCGTTCGTGCACCTGCAACTCCATATCCTGAGCGGTCGCGACCTGCCCACACGCCAGCAACTGTCCGACAGCCTGCTACCCGTCTTGCAACAACAGATTCAAGGCCCCGCAGGTACCCAGCTTTGCGTGGAAATCTGTCAGATGGAGCGTGATAGCTACCGCAAATGTTGCTTGTAATACCGCCGGCAGAAGATGAAGGCTCACAACAGTGAGCTTTTTTTCTGCCTGAACCCGCCACAAACCGGCGCACTGCTCTTGTAAAAGCCAGCACGCATCCCATCTTGCTGCTACCACCTATATATACATGCCGGTTACCGGCAAGGAGCGCAGCATGGCCACCATCAATATCACCGGCAGCAGTTTCAATGAAACCGTCGACAAGGGCGGCATCGTCATTCTGGATTTCTGGGCCGAATGGTGTGGCCCCTGCAAAATGTTTGGCCCTACCTTTGAAGCGGCTGCGCTCAAGCACACTGATATCGTGTTCGGCAAAATCAATACCGAAGAAGAACAAGAACTGGCTGGCCATTTCCAGATCCGCTCCATTCCCACACTGATGGCTCTCAAGGACGGCATCATCGTGTTCAACCAGGCTGGCGCGATGATGCCGGCACAACTGGAAGAGCTGATCAAGGCTCTGCGTGATCTCGACATGGAAAAGGTCAAGGCAGATATCGCCGCACAAGAAGAATGATGACCGTGCTTGAACGCACGCCATGCAAAAAGCCCGGCCCAGCCGGGCTTTTTGCTGCCTGTGGCGGCGGCGAAACCAGCTTTTTGCGCCAGTTTCCCTCGTGGGTCAGCGTCAGGAAGGACGCCAGTGCGCCGCTGGCTGTGCACCCGCAGCAAAACAGTCATGAAACCTGTATTTCATAAATCATTACC
>NZ_JAELUD010000057.1:0-29515 GCF_016429185.1 Aquitalea sp. ASV11 | reverse complement strand
CCGCTGCACGAATCAGCAAGGCCCAGCTGCCAGCGCAGGCCGAGGCGCAACTGCAGGCCTGGCTGGATGAGGGGTGCCATGGCCAGATGGATTACATGGCCCGGCATGGCAGCCTGCGGGTCAAACCGGCGGACCTGGTACCCGGCACCCTGTCCATTGTCAGCGTGCGCCTGCCTTACTGGCCGGCGGAGGCGCTGGCGAGCGAAGACGTGCTGGCAGATGGCCGACTTGCCTATCTGTCGCGCTATGCCTTGGGGCGGGATTATCACAAGGTGCTGCGGGCACGTTTGCAGAAACTGGCAGACAAAGTGGCCGAGCATATCGGCCCGTTTGGCTACCGCGTGTTTACCGATAGTGCGCCGGTGGCCGAAGTGGCGCTGGCCGCGCAGTCCGGCCTTGGCTGGCGCGGCAAGCACACCTTGCTGTTGAACCGCGAGCAAGGCTCGCTGTATTTTCTGGGCGAGTTGTTTACCGACCTTCCACTGCCTGCCGATGTGTCCGAGCCAGAACACTGTGGCCGTTGCACCCGTTGTATCGATGTCTGTCCGACACAGGCCATCACCGCACCTTACAAAGTGGATGCGCGCCGCTGCATCTCTTATCTCACCATCGAGCTGAAAACGGCCATTCCGCTTGAGTTTCGCCCCATGATTGGCAACCGTGTCTATGGTTGTGACGATTGTCAGCTGACCTGCCCGTGGAACCGCTTTGCCGTGCATACTCGCGAGCCGGACTTCGCCGTGCGGCATGGTCTGGATCGAGCCAGCCTGCTGGAGTTGTTTGACTGGAGCGAGGCCATGTTCAAGGAAAAACTGGCCGGCAGTCCGATATACCGTATCGGCTATGCCAAATGGCTTTCCAATCTGGCCGTGGGTTTGGGGAATGCGCCGTATGACCCGGACATCGTGGCTGCTTTGCAGCAGCGGCTGGATTACCCGGATGAAATGGTGGCCGAGCCTGTGCGCTGGGCTCTGGCTTGCCAGCATCAGCGGCAACCACAAACCAAATAATAAAAGGGAGCTTGTGCTCCCTTGTGGCATGGCTGCGGCCCGGATCACTCCAATGTTTACTTCAATGGCTTGGTGAAGTGAAACGAGGAAATGCTGAAGCCCTGACGGAAGTAGAGGCGGTGGGCTTCGGTGCGCCAGGTACCGGAATCCAGCACCTGATAGCCACATCCCAGTCGACGGGCTTCTGTTGCACACCAGTCCAGCAACAGGCTGCCGATGCCGCGTGAGCGATGTGCTTCATCACTGACCAGATCGTCAATATAAAGCCGCAGGTCCTCGTAGGTATTTTCATATACCCGGAACAGGGCCAGGCCCAAAGGGCGGCCTTCCGTATCTACCGCCGCTACCATGCGGGCCCCATAGCTGCACACCCGTTGCATTTTTGCTGCATAGGCAGCACCGTCCACGGGCAGCATGGGACGCAGCTGATGATGCAGCTGGCTACAGCTGGCCAGCAGTTCCGGTGCAATGACATGGCCCTGCTCATCGGTCAGGGCCACTACCTGCAAAGCTGTTTTCATTCTTATTCGGCTCGGCTTGGTGCAATCACCAGCGACTCACCATCCAGCACTACCTTGCCTTGCACCAGGCATTGGGTGGCCAGCTTGACGCGTTTTTTCTCGGGGAAGACTTCCACTACGGTAGCGCGTGCGGTAACGGTCTGGCCGATGCGTACCGGCGCCTTGAAGCGTGTGGATTGCGACAAGTAGATGGTGCCGTTGCCGGGCAGTTTGGTGCCCACCACGGTGGAGATCAGGCTGGCAGTCAGCATGCCGTGGGCAATGCGGGTCTGGAACGGCGTGGTTTCGGCATATTCCTGGTTGATATGCACCGGGTTGTCATCGCCGGAGACCGCAGCAAACATCAGGATATCGGCTTCGGTAATGGTTTTGGCGTACTCGGCGGAGTCGCCAATCTTGATATCTTCAAAGTAGACAGTCATGCATGTTTCTCCGGCTATGACGTTGAAATTGTTGCACTGCATTGTGCCACGCGGCAGACGAAATGCAAATTAAGCGGAAATGACGTAGTATCTGCAATCAGTTGTTTTTTTGCTACGTGTCACACATAAATAATCAACCAAACGCTCGTTTGAAAAAGCGTTAGGGCATAATCGGGAAACACCACGGTAGCAAGTCCCTTCCCAGTTCGATTAACCCAGAGAGCTATTCGCTGGAGGAATATGAAAGTTCTAGTCGCTGTTAAACGCGTTGTCGATTACAACGTGAAGGTTCGCGTAAAGGCCGACGGTTCTGATGTGGATATCGCCAACGTCAAGATGTCGATGAACCCCTTTGACGAAATCGCGGTAGAAGAAGCCGTGCGTCTGAAAGAAGCCGGCAAGGCCAGCGAAATCGTGGTCGTGTCCATGGGTGTGAAGCAGTGCGAGGAAACCCTGCGCACCGCCCTGGCCATGGGTGCCGACCGCGCCATCCTGGTGGAAACCGAAACCGAACTGCAGCCCCTGGCCGTGGCCAAGCTGCTCAAGGCGGTTGCTGATAAAGAACAGCCGCAGCTGCTGATCGTCGGCAAGCAAGCCATTGATGACGATGCCAACCAGACCGGCCAGATGGCTGCTGCCCTGCTGGGCTGGGCACAAGGCACCTTCGCCTCCAAGGTGGATGTCGCTGCCGAAACCGTGGATGTCATCCGCGAAATCGATGGTGGCCTGGAAACCGTCAAGCTGCGTCTGCCGGCCGTCGTGACCGCCGACCTGCGCCTGAACGAACCGCGCTTCATCAAGCTGCCCAACATCATGGCCGCCAAGAAAAAGCCGCTGGACAAGACCAGCCCGGCCGACCTGGGTGTGGACGTCACTCCGCGCCTGAAGACGCTGAAAGTGGCCGAACCGGCCAAGCGCTCTGCCGGCATCAAGGTAGCCAACGCTGCCGAGCTGGTAGCCAAACTGAAAAACGACGCAAAGGTGCTGTAAGCCATGGCCATTCTCGTTATCGCTGAACACGACAACCAGAGCCTGAAAGCAGGCACCCTGAATACCGTAACCGCCGCTGCCAAGCTGGGCGAAGTACACGTGCTGGTAGCCGGTCACAACGCTGCTGCCGCTGCCGATGCCGCCAAGAGCGTGGCAGGTGTGAGCAAGGTACTGCTGGCTGATGCCGCCCAGTACGCTCACGGCCTGGCCGAATCGCTGTCCGCCCTTGTGGTGGAAGTGGCCAAGGGCTACAGCCATGTACTGGCCCCGGCCACTTCTTTTGGCAAGAACCTGCTGCCGCGCGTGGCTGCCTTGCTGGATGTGGCGCAGATTTCCGAAATTACCGCCATCGAGTCGGCTGATACTTTCGTACGCCCGATTTATGCCGGTAATGTGCTGGCCACCGTGCAATCGGCCGATGCCATCAAGGTCATCACCGTGCGTACCACCGCGTTTGATGCGGCAGGTCAGGGCGGCAGCGCTGCTGTTGAAGCCGTGGCTGCTGTGGCTGATGCACAGCTGTCCAGCTTTGTCGGCCAGGAACTGACCAAGTCGGACCGTCCGGAACTGGGTGCAGCCAAGATCATCGTTTCCGGTGGCCGTGCGCTGGGCTCGGAAGAGCAGTTCAAGTCCGTCATCGAGCCGCTGGCGGACAAGCTGGGTGCTGCCGTGGGTGCTTCCCGCGCTGCGGTTGACGCTGGCTACGCACCGAACGACTACCAGGTTGGTCAGACCGGCAAGGTGGTGGCACCGCAACTGTACTTCGCCGTGGGCATTTCCGGTGCCATCCAGCACCTGGCGGGCATGAAGGACTCCAAGGTGATCGTGGCGATCAACAAGGACGAAGAAGCGCCGATCTTCCAGGTAGCCGATTACGGCATCGTCGGTGACTTATTCACCGTGGTGCCGGAACTGTTGGCCGAGCTGTCCAAGTAATGCAGTGGGAGGAGGGGAAACCCTCCTCATCCGAGCAGGCAAGATAGCCGCCGGATCAAAACAAAAAAACAACCGGCAACGACCGGTCTGCTTCGTGGAGGAGCCAGCTTTCCCGTTACCAGCTAACGGGAAGGTGCGCTCATGCATCAGGTAGACGGCGTGCCGGTTTTTTCATATCTACGACGATTGTTGTGCAGCAAGAATGAGGAGAGATTCATGATCTATAACGCGCCAGTCAAGGAAATCCGTTTTGTACTGAATGAATTGGCCGAACTGACCTCGGTGTGCAGCCTGCCGGGTTATGAAGACTGCTCGGTAGAACTGGTGGATGCCATTCTGGAAGAAGCCGCCAAGTTTGCCGAAGGCGTATTGGCACCCATCAACAAGCAGGGTGACAAGGGTGCCACGCTGAAAGATGGCGAAGTGACTGCCGCGCCTGGTTTCAAGGAAGCCTGGCAGCAATATGTGGAGTCCGGCTGGGTGGGCCTGCGTGCTCCGGCTGATTTTGGCGGGCAGGGCATGCCGGCGCTGGTGGCGATTGCTGCCGAAGAAATGTGGTGCTCTTCCAATCTGGCCTTTTCACTGGCACCGCTGCTGACGCTGGGCGCGGTAGAGGCCATTCACCACCATGCCTCGGAAGAATTGAAGGCGGTTTACCTGCCGCGCATGTCCAGTGGCGAATGGACCGGAACCATGAACCTGACCGAGCCGCAGGCCGGTTCCGACCTGGCTCAGGTGCGGTCGCGTGCCGTGCCGCAGGCCGATGGCAGCTATCTGGTGACCGGCCAGAAGATTTTCATCACCTGGGGTGAGCACGACATGGCCGATAACATCGTCCATCTGGTGCTGGCCCGTCTGCCGGATGCACCGGCCGGCGTGAAGGGCATTTCCCTGTTCATCGTGCCCAAGTTCCTGGTCAATGCCGATGGCAGCCTCGGTGCGCGTAACGACGTGCGCTGCGTCTCGCTGGAGCACAAGCTGGGCATTCATGGCAGCCCGACTGCGGTGATGAGCTTTGGCGACAATGGCGGTGCTATCGGTTATCTGGTAGGCGAGGCCAACAAGGGCCTGGGCTATATGTTCACCATGATGAACCACGCCCGTCTGGGCGTGGGCGTGGAGGGCATGTCGGTATCCGAGCGTGCCTACCAGAAGGCGGTGGAATATGCCCGTGACCGCGTGCAAAGCCGTGCCATTGGCTCGCCCGACCCGGCTGGCGTGGCCATCATCAAGCACCCGGACATCCGCCGCATGCTGATGACCATGCGCAGCCAGATCGAAGCGCAACGTGCCTTGGCCTTCTACACCGCTGCGGCACTGGACCGCGCCTCGCGCCACCCGGTGGCCAGCGAAGCCGCGCGCAATCAGGCGCTGGTGAACTTCCTCATCCCCATCGTCAAGGGCTGGAATACCGAGCAGGCCAACGAGCTGACCAGCCTGGCGGTACAAGTGCATGGCGGCATGGGCTTCATCGAGGAAACCGGCGTGGCCCAGTACTACCGCGATGCCCGCATTACCGCCATTTACGAAGGCACCACCGGCATCCAGGCGCTGGACCTGATTGGCCGCAAAACCTTCAGCGAAGGGGGTGCCACCGCCCGAGCGCTGCTGGAAGAGGCGCGAGCTACTGCCGACAAGCTGGCCGCTGCCGGTTACGCCAGCATGGCGAGCAATCTGCAGCAGGCTGCTGGCGAGGCCGAGCGCTGCGTTGCCTTCATTCTGGGCAGCTTTGGCACGCAGCCGCAGCTGGCGGCCGCTGGTTCGGTACCTTTCCTCAAGCTGATGGGCATCGTACTGGGTGGCTGGCAGCTGGGCCGCGCCGCGCTGATCGCACGCGAAAAGCTGGGTGAGGATGGCGTGGACGAGGACTTCCTCAAGGCCAAGATCACCACCGCCCGCTTCTTTGCCGAGCACCTGTTGCCACAGGTTGGCGGTCTGGCGGCCGCCATTGTGGGTGGTGCGGACAGCGTGCTGGAACTGGACGATACCCTGTTCTAAGCCCACGTTTTCCTGTTGCCAACAGCCACCTGAGGGTGGCTGTTTCTTTATGTAAAGGGATGTGGGAGCTGGCAGGCCAAATCAGGAAGTGATGCAAAAACAGGTGCTTGTGACTTGTTTCAACTGGCCGAAAGCGGTATGATGGTAAGGTTTAACCAAACGGGACAGGCGCAAAACGTCGTGTCCCGTTATTCACATAAAAATCCGCAAAAACATACAAGCGAAACGCAACAGGAGCTAGTCAGTGTCAACCGTACCAGCGATCCTCGTCTTGGCTGACGGTACCCTCTTCAAGGGCAGTGCCATCGGAGCCACCGGCCATACGGTCGGCGAAGTGGTATTCAATACCGCCATGACCGGGTATCAGGAAATCCTCACCGATCCCTCCTACACCAAACAAATCGTCACCCTGACTTATCCCCACATCGGTAATGTCGGCGCGAATTCGGAAGATACCGAATCCCGCGCCGTTTTCGCATCCGGTCTGATCATTCGTGATCTGCCGCTGCTGCACAGCAACTTCCGCGCGGAAGATTCGCTGTCCGACTACCTGGTCAAGAACAATGTCGTGGCCATTGCCGATATCGACACCCGTCGCCTGACCCGCATCCTGCGTGAAAAAGGCGCACAGGCCGGCTGCATCATGGCCGGTGCCGATCTGGACGAAGCCCGCGCACTGGAACTGGCACGCGGTTTCGGTTCCATGGCCGGTCAGGATCTGGCCAAAGTAGTCAGCTGCACCGAGTCCTACCAGTGGAAGCTGGGCGAATGGAAACTGGGCAGCGGCTACAGCGAGCAGGCCGGAACCCCGTTCCACGTGGTGGCTTACGACTTCGGCGTGAAGCACAACATCCTGCGCATGCTGGCCGAACGCGGCTGCAAGCTGACCGTGGTGCCGGCGCAGACTCCGGCCAAGGACGTGCTGGCGCTGCAGCCGGATGGCGTGTTCCTGTCCAACGGCCCTGGCGATCCGGAACCGTGTGACTACGCCATTGCCGCCATCCGCGAAATCCTGGAAACCCGCCTGCCGGTATTCGGCATCTGTCTGGGTCACCAGTTGCTGGGTCTGGCCACCGGTGCCAAGACCAGCAAGATGAAGTTCGGCCACCACGGTGCCAACCACCCGGTGCAGGATCTGGACAGCGGCCGCGTGATGATCACCAGCCAGAACCACGGCTTCCAGGTGGACGAATCCACCCTGCCGGCCAATGTGCGCGTGACCCATCGCAGCCTGTTCGACCAGACCGTGCAGGGTATTGCGCTTACCGACCGTCCGGCCTTCTCCTTCCAGGGTCACCCGGAAGCAAGCCCAGGCCCTGAAGACGTGGCCTATCTGTTTGACCGCTTCATCACGGCGATGAGCCAGGCGAAGTAAACGGAGCATACGGAGAACAAGCATGCTGGGCATTACCGATATCACCACCTACCTGATCGGCACCATCATCATCGTGCTGCTGCCAGGCCCCAACTCCATGTATGTGCTGTCGGTGGCGGCACAACGCGGCATCCGTCGCGGCTTCGTGGGTGCCTGCGGGGTATTTACCGGTGATGCCATCCTGATGACGCTGGCCGCCACTGGGGCGGCAGGGGTACTCAAGGCCAATCCGGCCCTGTTTGCCATGGTCAAGTACGCCGGTGGTGCTTACCTGACCTGGCTGGGGCTGCAGATGCTGCGTGGTGCCTGGCGCGCCTGGCGCAATGCTTCCCGCGGGGAAGTGGCTGCGCCGGAAGCACGCCGCGAAGTGGACGCCAGCCGTCCCTTCGTCAAGGCGCTGGTCATCAGCCTGATGAACCCCAAAGCCATCTTGTTCTTCGTGTCTTTCTTCGTGCAATTCGTCGACCCGGCCTATCCGCACCCGGTGCTGACCTTTCTTGTGCTGGGCACGCTGCTGCAGTTGTGCAGTGCCCTGTATCTGGCCACCATCATCGTGTCCGGAGCAAGACTGGCCGAAGCCTTCCGTCGCCGCCGCAAACTGTCCTCTGCCATGTCTGGCGGAGTGGGCGCGCTGTTTCTGGGCTTCGGGGCCAAACTGGCGGCAGCCAGCCTGAACTGAACAATTGAAATTGACTGAGCGATAACATGCCGAAACGTACCGACCTCAAGAGTATTCTCATCATCGGCGCTGGCCCCATTGTGATTGGCCAGGCCTGCGAGTTTGACTACTCCGGCGCACAGGCCTGCAAGGCCCTGCGTGAAGAAGGTTACAAAGTCATCCTGGTGAACTCCAATCCGGCCACCATCATGACCGACCCGAACATGGCCGATGTCACCTACATCGAACCCATTACCTGGCCTGTTCTGGAAAAAATCATTGCCAAGGAACGTCCGGACGCCATTCTGCCCACCATGGGCGGCCAGACCGCACTGAACTGTGCACTGGACCTGGCCAAGCACGGCGTGCTGGAAAAGTACAATGTCGAGCTGATCGGTGCCACCGAAGACGCCATCGACAAGGCTGAAGACCGTGGCCGCTTCAAGGAAGCCATGGCCAAGATCGGCCTGTCCTGCCCGCTGTCCTTTGTCTGCCACACCATGGAAGAGTCGCTGGAAGCGCAATCCAAGGTGGGCTTTCCCACGCTGATCCGTCCGTCGTTCACCATGGGCGGCTCCGGTGGCGGTATCGCCTACAACAAGGAAGAATTCCTGGCGATCTGCGAGCGCGGCTTTGAAGCGTCCCCCACCCATGAACTGCTGATCGAGCAGTCCGTACTCGGCTGGAAAGAGTACGAAATGGAAGTGGTGCGCGACAAAAAAGACAACTGCATCATCATCTGCTCCATCGAAAACTTCGACCCGATGGGCGTGCACACCGGTGACTCCATCACCGTGGCCCCGGCACAAACCCTCACCGACAAGGAATACCAGATCATGCGTAATGCATCGATCGCGGTACTCCGTGAAATCGGCGTGGACACCGGCGGTTCCAACGTGCAGTTCGCCACCAACCCGGTGAACGGCGAAATGATCGTGATCGAGATGAACCCGCGTGTATCGCGTTCCTCGGCACTGGCCTCCAAGGCCACCGGTTTCCCGATTGCCAAGGTTGCCGCCAAGCTGGCCGTAGGCTACACCCTGGACGAACTGAAGAACGACATCACCGGCGGTGCCACCCCGGCTTCGTTCGAACCGTCCATCGACTACGTGGTCACCAAGATTCCGCGTTTCGCCTTCGAAAAATTCCCGCAGGCTGACAACCGCCTGACCACCCAGATGAAGTCGGTGGGCGAAGTGATGGCCATGGGCCGCACGCTGCAGGAGTCCATGCACAAGGCGCTGCGTGGCTTGGAAACCGGCCTGTCCGGCTTCAACCCGGTCACCACTAATGAAGAAACCATCCGTCACGAAGTCAGCACCCCGGGACCGGAACGTATCCTGTACGTGGCCGACGCCTTCCGCGTGGGCATGAGCCGTGACGACGTGTTTGCGCTGAGCAAGATCGACCCGTGGTTCCTGGCCCAGATCGAAGACATCGTGGGCGAAGAAAAAGCCCTGGCCGGCCGCAAGGTGGAAGAACTGGGCTTTGACGAACTGCGTCGCCTGAAGCGCAAGGGCTTCTCCGACCGTCGTCTGGGCGAGCTGCTGAATACCGACCAGGCTGCCGTGCGCGCCAAGCGCTGGGCGCTGGGTCTGCATCCGGTGTACAAGCGAGTGGATACCTGCGCGGCCGAGTTCGCCACCTCCACCGCCTACATGTACTCCAGCTACGAAGAAGAGTGCGAAGCCAAGCCCACTGACCGCAAGAAGGTGATGGTACTGGGCGGCGGCCCCAACCGTATCGGTCAGGGTATCGAATTCGACTACTGCTGCGTGCATGCAGCGCTGGCGCTGCGCGAATCCGGTTTCGAGACCATCATGGTCAACTGCAACCCGGAAACCGTATCGACCGACTACGACACGTCCGACCGTCTGTACTTCGAACCGCTGACGCTGGAAGACGTGCTGGAAATCTGCCGCATCGAAAAACCGTTCGGCGTGATCGTGCAGTACGGCGGCCAGACCCCGCTGAAACTGGCGCGTGCACTGGAAGCCAATGGCGTGTCCATCATCGGCACCTCGCCGGACATGATCGACGCTGCCGAAGACCGCGAACGCTTCCAGAAGCTGCTGAACGAACTGGGCCTGAAACAGCCGCCGAACCGCACCGCCCGCACTCCGGCCGACGCGATGAAGCTGGCCGAGGAAATTGGCTATCCGCTGGTGGTGCGTCCGTCCTACGTACTGGGTGGCCGCGCGATGGAAATCGTGCACGAACCGGCCGATCTGGAACGCTACATGCGCGAAGCGGTGAAGGTGTCCAACGACAGCCCGGTGCTGCTGGACCGCTTCCTCAACGACGCCATCGAAGTGGACGTGGATTGCATCTCCGACGGCAAGGACGTGGTCATCGGCGGCATCATGCAGCATATCGAACAGGCTGGTGTGCACTCCGGTGACTCCGCTTGCTCGCTGCCGCCGTACAGCCTGTTCCCGGCCGTACAGGACGAGATCCGTCGCCAGACCGAAGCCATGGCGCGTGCACTGAACGTGGTTGGCCTGATGAACGTGCAGTTCGCCATTCAGGGCGACACCATCTTCGTGCTGGAAGTGAATCCGCGTGCATCGCGTACCGTGCCGTTTGTGTCCAAGGTGACCGGCGCTCCGCTGGCCAAGATTGCCGCCCGTGCCATGGCTGGCATCAGCCTGGCCGAGCAGGGCTTCACCAAGGAAGTGATCCCGCCGTACTACGCCGTGAAGGAAGCCGTATTCCCCTTCATCAAGTTCCCGGGCGTGGATACCATCCTCGGACCGGAAATGAAGTCCACCGGCGAAGTGATGGGCGTGGGCAAGAGCTTTGCCGAAGCCTTCGTCAAGAGCCAGCTGGCCGCCGGTGACAAGCTGCCGCGCACCGGCAAGGTGTTCCTGTCGGTACGTCAGTCTGACAAGAACGGCGCGGTTGACGTGGCACGCGAGCTGCAACGCCTGGGCTTTGGCGTCTGCGCCACCCGCGGTACCGCCAAGACCCTGGCCGAAGCCGGCATCGTGGTACAGGTGGTCAACAAGGTGAACGAAGGCCGTCCGCACATCGTCGACATGATCAAGAACGGCGAAATCGACGTGCTGGTCAATACCGTGGACGAAAAACGCCAGGCCATCCAGGACAGCCACTCCATCCGCCGCAGCGCCCTGCAGGCGCGCATTCCGCAGTACACCACCCTGGCCGGTGCCAAGGCAGTGTGCGTGGGCATGGCGCATGTGGAAGAGTTTGATGTCTACAGCGTCCAGGAACTGCACGCCTCCATCAAGCCTTGATGTGGTGGACTGTCGGAATGTGACGGCAAGTTGTGCGTTGAAGCTTTGAACCGCGGACGATTTGCCGTTACAATCCAGACATTGAACTGCAACAGCCAAGCCGCCGTCTCGTACGGCGGCTTGTGTTTTTGATGACGGCGGGGGTACCGCCTCAGGAGAGCACCCGAATGAACAAAGTTCCGTTGACGCTGCGTGGCGCCGAACTTCTCAAAGAAGAACTGCAACGCCTGAAGAGCGTGGAGCGCCCTGCGGTGATCGAAGCGATTGCCGAGGCACGGTCGCATGGCGATCTGTCCGAAAATGCAGAATACGACGCTGCCAAAGAGCGCCAAGGCTTCGTTGAAGGCCGTATTGCCGAACTGGAAGGCAAGATTTCCAACGCCATGATCATCAACCCGGCCGAACTGGACGCTGATGGCCGCGTGGTGTTTGGTGCCACCGTCGAGCTGATGGATCTGGAAACCGAAGACCAGGTGACCTACCAGATCGTGGGCGACGATGAAGCCGACATCAAGTTGTGCAAGGTGTCGGTCAATTCGCCGATTGCCCGCGCGCTGATCGGCAAGGAAAGCGGCGACGTGGCCGAAGTGGTGGCCCCGGGCGGCATTCGCGAATACGAAGTGCTGGACGTCAAATACATCTAAAGCAGACAAACCAAACGCGCGCTTTCGCGCGTTTTTGCTGTGGAGTCAGGGAGCACGCATGGACGGATTGCGAGCGATAGCCAGAACCTTCTGGATTGGTGGACTTTGGGTGATCGGCATCATTGTGGCCCCGGTATTGTTCCGCTCACTGGATACAGTGACGGCCGGCATGGTTGCCGGCAAACTGTTTGCCGCCATCGCCTGGGTGGGCCTGGTGTGTGGGGTATTCCTGCTGGTGGATGCGGTATGGCGCAATGGCGTGCGTGGCATGAAGGAAGCCAGCTTCTGGCTGATTGTCGGCATGCTGCTGTGCACCGTGATCAACCATTTTGCCGTGACGCCCATCATTGCGGCGCTCAAACTGCAGATGAACCACGCGGCAGAAGGCCTGTTTGGCGGCGGATTCGCTACCTGGCATGCCATTTCCAGCCTGATCTATCTGGTACAGAGCCTGATGGGGCTGGCCTACATCCTGCGACGGGACTGACCTTGTAATACCACAAGTGGCCTGTCCACAATAAGGTGCAGGCAAAATAAAAGCGGTGGCAAGCCACCGCTTTTGCTATACCGCCCAAGGGCAGTATCAGGATTGGGAAGCAATCTTCAGCGCTTTCTTGTTCTTGGGCAGAACAATGCGCTGCTTGTCGCTGGGGCGCCACAGCACCAGCAATTTGCCGATATGCTGCACCGGTGCCGCGCCCAGCTCATCACAAATTTGCTCGTAGAGCGCAATGCGTGCCGCGCGGTCATCACCCTGAACGCGGATCTTGATCAGTTCATGGGCATCCAGGCTCATGGCAATTTCGCGCAGTACAGACTCGCTCAGGCCGTTGTTGCCGATCATCACGACCGGGTTGAGAGTCTGAGCCAGGCCCTTGAGGTGCTGGCGCTGGAATGGTTGCAGTTCGATTTTCATTGGACAGGCTTGGTTTCAAAGCAAAACGGGATTCTACTAGAGTTTGGCCCATAGCCCAAACTCTGGTCACAAACAGACTGAAAAACAACAGGATAGCCAGCATGGCTGTGCTGAGTGAAACGGCAGGAAACGACTCATGGCAAGAAGTACCAGCAGCAATACCTGGCTGCGCGAACATGTTAACGACCAGTATGTACAGATGGCCAAGAAAGATGGCTACCGGGCACGGGCAGCGTACAAGCTGCTGGAAATCAACGAGAAAGACAAACTGATCCGCCCAGGCACGGTACTGGCTGACCTTGGTAGTGCTCCGGGCAGCTGGTCGCAGGTGGCGGCCCGCATCGTCGGGCCGCAGGGCAAGGTGTTTGCGCTGGATATCCTGCCGATGAACCCGATTGCCGATGTTGACTTCATCCAGGGCGACTTCCGCGAAGACGAAGTGCTGGCCCAGTTTGTCGATCTGCTGGACGGCCGCGCGCTGGACCTTGTAATTTCCGACATGGCACCCAATATCTCAGGAATGAGTGCCATGGATCAGGCCAGAAGCTTTTTGCTGTGTGAGCTGGCGCTCGAATTTGCACGTGATCATCTGAAACCTGGCGGCTGTTTTCTCGTCAAAGTGTTCCAGGGCAGCGATTTCCAGCCCTACCTGCAGTCCATGCGAGACCTGTTTGACGAGGTGCTTACCCGCAAACCCAAGGCTTCGCGTGACCGCTCCAGCGAAATTTACCTGCTGGGCAAGGGCCGACGCTGACATATGCCCCCTCGGGGTTTACAATTCATTCCAATGCAATACGCAACCGTAAAGTCAGGGCACAGAGGAGTCCGCTACTCGTGAACAATATCGGCAAAAACATCGCCATCTGGGTCATCATCGGTCTGGTACTGATGACTGTATTCAATCAGTTCAACAAACGCCAGGATGCCCAGAACCAGATCGAATACTCGCAATTCATCAGCGATGTCGAATCCGGCAAGGTGCAGTCCCTGAGCATTGAGGGCCATCCGCTGCGTGGCCAGTGGCTGAAGGGCAAGCGTACTGATGGTTCGGCATTTGCCACCTATGCGCCCTACGATCCGCAACTGGTCGAAGACCTGATCAAGAACAACGTCCGCTTCTCGGCCAAGCCGGAAGAGGAACCGTCCATGCTGATGAGCATCTTCATCAGCTGGTTCCCGATGCTGCTGCTCATCGGCGTGTGGGTGTTCTTCATGCGCCAGATGCAAGGTGGCGGCAAGGGTGGTGCCTTCTCCTTCGGCAAGAGCAAGGCGCGCATGCTGGACCAGGACACCAACACCGTAACCTTTGCAGATGTCGCCGGCTGCGACGAAGCCAAGGAAGAGGTGAAGGAAATTGTCGACTACCTGCGCGACCCCTCCCGTTACCAGAGCCTGGGTGGCCGCATTCCGCGCGGCATCCTGCTGTGTGGCTCGCCGGGTACCGGTAAAACGCTGTTGGCCAAGGCCATTGCCGGTGAAGCCAAGGTACCGTTTTTCAGCATCTCCGGTTCTGACTTTGTCGAAATGTTTGTCGGCGTGGGTGCTGCCCGTGTACGCGACATGTTCGAGCAGGCCAAGAAGAACTCGCCTTGCATCATCTTCATCGACGAAATCGATGCGGTAGGTCGCCAGCGTGGTGCAGGTCTGGGTGGCGGTAACGACGAACGCGAACAGACGCTGAACCAGCTGCTGGTTGAAATGGATGGTTTCGAAACCAACCAGACCGTTATCGTGATCGCCGCGACCAACCGTCCGGACGTGCTGGACCCAGCCTTGCAGCGTCCTGGTCGTTTCGACCGTCAGGTGGTGGTACCGCTGCCGGATATCCGTGGCCGTGAACAGATTCTGTCCGTACACATGCGCAAGGTGCCGATTGCTGCTGATGTGGAAGCCTCCATCATTGCCCGTGGCACACCGGGTTTCTCTGGTGCAGATCTGGCCAACCTGGTGAATGAGGCCGCGCTGTTTGCTGCCCGTCGCAGCAAGCGTCTGGTGGACATGCTGGACTTCGAGTCGGCCAAGGACAAGATCATGATGGGTGCCGAGCGCCGCAGCATGGTGATGACCGAGGAAGAAAAGCGCAATACTGCTTACCACGAATCCGGCCATGCCGTAGTGGCCAAGCTGCTGCCCAAGTCCGACCCGGTGCACAAGGTCACCATCATCCCGCGTGGTCGTGCGCTGGGTGTGACCATGCAGCTGCCGGAGCAAGACCGCTTTGCTTATGATCGTGGCTATCTGCTGGATCGTCTGGCCATCCTGTTTGGCGGCCGTATCGCCGAAGAGCTGTTCATGAATCAGATGACTACCGGCGCTTCCAACGACTTCGAGCGTGCCACCCAGATGGCACGTGACATGGTCACCCGCTACGGCATGTCCGACAAGCTGGGTCCGATGGTGTATGGCGACAATGAGGGTGAGGTATTCCTCGGTCGCTCTGTCACCACCCACAAGAACATGTCCGAAGCCACCATGCAGCAAGTGGATATGGAAATCCGCCGTATCATCGATGAGCAGTATGGGCTGGCCCGTCGTCTGCTGGAAGAAAACCGCGACAAGGTGGAAGCCATGACCGCGGCCCTGCTGGAATGGGAAACCATCGACGCAGAGCAGATCAACGACATCATGGATGGCAAACCGCCGCGTCCGCCCAAACCGGGCAGTGGTTTCCCGGCCAAGCCAGAGGAAAAGGCCGTTGAAGCCGCTCCGGTAGAACCGACATCCACCCCGGCTCAGGAACTCTGATAACCGGTTTCCACAGGGTGATAGCGCAAGCTGTCACCCTGTTTTGCATTTATCTGGCAGAACATTCGATGCAATTGCTTCAATGCGGGCGCTATAAGCTCGATCTATCCCGGCCCATGATCATGGGCATCCTCAATGTCACCCCCGATTCCTTCTCTGATGGCGGCCGCTACAATACGCTGGACACTGCATTGCAGCGCGCGCAAGCCATGCTGGCAGATGGCGCGGCCATTCTGGATATAGGTGGCGAATCCACCCGTCCCGGTGCACCTGAAGTCAGTGTGCAAGAAGAAATGGACCGGGTGTTACCGGTACTGGAAAAACTCAAGGATATTGGCGCACCGCTGTCGCTCGATACCCGTCGTACCGCGGTCATGCAGGCGGCCTTGCAACTGGGGGCTGTGGACCTGATCAATGACGTCTCCGCATTGGAAGACCAGGGTGCAGTGGAGGCAGTGGCTGCATCACAGGTGGCACTGTGCCTGATGCACAAGCAAGGCAACCCGGACACCATGCAGCAGGCACCTGCGTATGAGGATGTGGTGGAGGAGGTCGGACAGTATCTGCTACGTCGTGTGCAGTTGTGCCTTGATGCGGGTATTGCTGCGGAGCGTTTGCTGATTGATCCAGGCTTCGGTTTCGGCAAGACACTGGAACATAACCTGCAATTGCTGGCAGGATTGCAGCGTATCGAGGCCATCAGCGGTATGCCGCTGCTGGTAGGTCTGTCGCGCAAAAGCATGCTGGGTGCCATCACCGGCGAGGCCATTCCATCAGAACGACTTGGTGCCAGCGTTGCAGTGGCGCTGTTGTCCTTGCAGGGCGGTGCCAAAATCGTGCGGGTGCACGATGTCAAAGCCAGCCGGCAGGCACTGGAAGTCTGGGCGGCCTTGCAACCGTATACCGCTTGATTCGCAAGGCTGTCTTACCTTTTTTGCATAATAGGGACTTGCCGAGCTAACAGGGCGGGCAGGTACAATAGACAGCTGGTGCCAGGGTTATTATTGAAGCTACCCGTTGCTGGCCAGGTGCTACAGCAACGTGACTAGGATGATGAAATGAGTCGTAAATATTTTGGTACGGATGGTGTACGTGGTGAAGTAGGGCAATTCCCCATCACCCCTGATTTTGTCCTCAAGCTAGGCCATGCGGCTGGGCGCGTGCTGGTGGACCACGACAAGGATCACCGTCCGACGGTGCTGGTTGGCAAGGACACCCGTATTTCCGGTTACATGCTGGAAGCAGCCTTGCAGGCCGGTTTTACTGCGGCTGGCGTCAATGTGCTGCTGACCGGCCCACTGCCCACCCCAGGCATTGCCTACCTCACCCGCGCGCTGCGGCTGGAGGCCGGCGTGGTGATTTCGGCATCGCACAACCCCTATCAGGATAATGGCATCAAGTTTTTTGCCGAAGGCGGCAAAAAGCTGGATGACGCACTGGAGCTGGAAATCGAGGCCATGCTGGAACAGCCGATGACGACCAACAGCTCGGCCGAACTTGGGCGTGCCCGCCGTATTTCCGGTGCTGCAGAGCGTTACATCGAATTCTGCAAGAGTACCTTCCCGGGCGAGCGAAACCTGAAGCAATTGAAGCTGGTGGTGGATTGTGCCAATGGTGCCACCTATCACATCGCGCCCAAGGTGTTCCATGAACTGGGTGCCGAGCTGGTGGTGATCGGTGGTGAACCAGATGGCTACAACATCAACGACAAGGTGGGCGCGACTTATCCCAAGACCTTGCAGGTAGCGGTTCTGGAGCACCATGCCGACTATGGCATTTCGCTGGATGGTGACGGTGACCGCCTGATCATGGTGGACAAGCATGGCAAGGTGTACGACGGCGACCAGCTGATTTATGTGATTGCCAAGGCTCGTGCTGCCCGTGGTGAGTTGAAGGGTGGTGTGGTGGGCACGGTCATGACCAATATGGCCATGGAACTGGCGCTCAACAAGCTGGGCGTGGCCTTTGGCCGCGCCAAGGTGGGTGACCGCTATGTGCTGGAAATGCTGCATGCCAATGGCTGGCAGGTGGGCGGCGAGGCATCGGGACACATCCTGTGCCTGGACAAGCACACCACCGGCGATGGCATCATCTCCAGCTTGCAGGTGCTGGCCAGCCTGGCTGAACTGGGCATCAGCCTGGAAGAGGCCTGCAGCGACTGGACGCCGTTCCCGCAGACCATGATCAATGTGCGCCATAATGGCTGCGACTGGAAAGCGGCCTCTGCCGAGGCGCTGGCTGCTGCAGAGGCCGCCTTGAACGGGATTGGCCGCGTGGTATTGCGTCCTTCCGGTACCGAGCCGGTGGTGCGGGTGATGGTAGAAGCCAATGATCGCAGTTTGTCGGAAAAATGGGCCAAAGAGATTGCCGCCACCATAGAGCGCGTGGCCTGATTCAGTCCTGGTACAAGAAAAAGCCGCTGCCCGATGCAGCGGCTTTTTTATTGTGGTGAGCGATTTGTTCAGGTGGGCAGGCGCGGCACGCGCGGGGCAATCGCGCACATCAGCTCGTAGCCAATGGTGCCGGCAGCCGCAGCTACTGTTTCGATCGCGATGTTTGGCCCCCATAGCTCCACCCGGCTACCGATGGTGGCATCAGGAATGTGTGTCAGGTCCACCACCAGCATGTCCATGGAAACCCGGCCCACGGTGCCACTGCGCTGGCCTGCCACCATCACCGGAGTGCCATTGGCGGCAATGCGCGGGTAGCCGTCGGCATAGCCACAGGCGACAATGCCTATCCGCATGGGCCGGTCGGCCTGAAACTGAATGCCGTATCCCACGCCATCACCTGCTTGCAGTTGCTGGATGGCAATGATGTCCGCGCTCAGCGTCATGGTGGTTTGCAGGCCCAGCGCTGCGCCATGACAGTCGGCAAAGGGCGAGCAGCCATACAGGGTGATGCCGGGGCGGACGATAGCGCCATGGGTGTGCGGATGCCGGAACACCGCAGCTGAATTGGCGGCGCTGATGGCGAGGCCACTGGTGGTGGCCACGGGGGCGAAACGCTGCCATTGGGCTGCTACACCACGATCGTCATCCGCAGTGGCGAAATGCGTCATGATGGTGCTCAGTTTCACTTGCGGCAATGCACGCAGTTGCTGCATCACGTGGCTGGCCTGTTCCGGGCGGAAACCCAGCCGGTTCATGCCGCTGTTGATCTTGAGCCACACTTCCACCGGCTGTGGCAGGGAACCTTCCTGTAGCCAGGCAATCTGGTGAGGGGAGTGAATGGCACCGGCAATGCGGTATTCTGCCATGGCCTCCACTTCGGTCCGGTCGAATGGTCCTTCCAGCAGGGTAATCGGCTGCTGGATGCCTGCCTTGCGCAGGGCGATGGCATCTTCGATATTGAGTAGGGCAAATCCGTCGGCAATGTCAGCCAGGGCAAGGGCGCAGCCAAGTGCACCGTGACCATAGGCGTCAGCCTTGATGACGGCCAGTGCAGCACAGCCTGCAGCTTGTTGACGGGAGTGCAGATAGTTATGGCGCAGGGCGGAATGATTGATTTCAACCCGTATGGGGCGTGTCATGTCAAGAAAGGATAAGGTCGAGGTGTGCTATTATAAGCGCCCGATCATGCACTCGGACAATCAGCCCGTGGCCAAATCTTGTGACAGGACAAGACTGTGCCGGTCGGCGGAGCACTATGGACATACTGCAGATACTTCTCGATTTCTTTACCGGTTACGGTTATGTGGCTGTCTTTACCGTATTGCTGGTGTGTGGTTTCGGTGTTCCGATTCCGGAAGACATCACGCTGGTGGCTGGCGGCATCATCTCCGGCCTTGGCTATGCTGATGTCGATATCATGTTTCTGGTGGGGATGGCCGGGGTTCTGGCAGGTGACGGCATCATGTTTGCTGCAGGTCGTTTTTATGGCCACAAGGTGCAGCGTTTTCGTCCCATTGCCCGCATCCTGACGCCCGAACGCTTTGAAGCTGTGCAGGAAAAGTTTGAAAAATACGGTACCTGGGTGCTGTTCGTTGCCCGTTTCCTGCCCGGCTTGCGTTCTCCCATCTTCATTACCGCTGGCATGACACGGCGTGTGCCCTATTGGCGTTTCTTGCTGATGGATGGCTTTGCTGCGCTGATTTCCGTGCCGGTGTGGGTTTATCTGGGCCATTACGGTGCCACGCAGCGCGAATGGCTGATGCACATGGTGCATCGTGGCCAGATGGGTATTCTTTCCGTGGTCGGAGTATTACTGGCTGGTCTGGCGATTCTCTACCTGTGCAAGCGCAAGAAATGCTGTGAGGATTCCGGCCTGAAAAAATGAGCCGGGCTGCCAAATGAAAAAGCCACCGCGACGGTGGCTTTTTTCATGCACAGAAGCCGGATCAGCCCACCTGCAGCAGTTCCACTTCGAATACCAGGGTGGCATTCGGCGGAATCACACCACCGGCGCCACGTGCGCCATAACCGAGTTCTGCCGGAATGGTCAGCTTGCGCTTGCCACCTACCTTCATGCCAACGACGCCCTGATCCCAGCCCTTGATCACATGGCCGGCACCCAGCGGAAAGCTGAAGGGCTGGAATCTGTCCTTGCTGGAGTCGAACTTGCTGCCATTGGTCAGCCAGCCGGTGTAATGCACAGTCACTTCCTGGCCGGCGACAGCTTCGGCACCTTCGCCCACGGTCAGGTCTTCAATGATCAATTCGCTCATCTTGTGTTCCTTGTATCTGGTTCAAGCAGGCCCGTATTGTACCAGTTGCCGCGCCGAGTGGTCTGACAGCATTGATTTGCAATTTGTATTTTGCAATCAGTAGCTTATAAAGAATTAACTGTCTGGTTTACCCACCCACCACCAGAAGGGGATTCGTCATGGACATCACCCACGGCTCATCCCGGGAACACCCGGTTGTTCATCATGTTGAAGTTTCCCAAACCATGGTCTGGCTGCAACAGGGCGTGAAAGACCTGCGCCGCGCACCGGCCGATGCCATGTTTTATGGTGCCGTTTTTGTCTTGATGGGCTATCTGTTGATTGCCTATTTCGATAGTGCGCCACAGTTCGTACTCACCTTGTCCACGCTGTTCCTGCTGGCCGGGCCGTTTCTGGCCATCGGTCTGTACGATCTGGCGCGCCAGCACGAAAACACGTTTGCCACGCAGCGGGTCAATTTGTGGCACAGCATGGTTGCCTGGCGAGTCAATCTGCCTGGCTTTACCCTGTACGCCGCCTTGCTGGCCTTGATGGTGTTTGGCTGGTTCCGCGTTTCACTGCTCATGTTTGCGCTGTTTTTTGATACCGCAGCCCTGCCATCACTGGACAGCTTGCTGACCAATGCCCTGTTGCCGGAAAACATGACATTCCTGCTGGCCTATTTTGGTGTCGGCTTCCTGTTTGCGGTGGCAGTGTTCTCGCTCAGCGTGGTGGCCATCCCGATGATGCTGGACAAGGATGTGGACACGGTGACCGCCATGATCAACAGCGTGCAGGCGGTATACAAGAATCTACTGACGATGGCGGTATGGGCCGTTATGATTGTGGCTCTTACTGCGGTGGGCTTTGCTACCTATTTCATTGGCCTGATCGTCATCATGCCCGTACTGGGGCTGGCGAGCTGGCATGCTTACCGCGCCATGATTTCCTACGAAAGCTGACGCCAGACTGATGAGCCAACCTTCCATCGTATTTATCGACCGGGACAGCCTGCCTGTCCCGGTTCCCGCTTTTCCTTTTGCCCATGCCTATCGCGAAATTTCCGCCACCACGGTGGAGCAGATTGTCCAGCATGTGGGTAATGCCGACATCGTGATCACCAACAAGGTGCCGTTCAGCCGTGAAACCCTGCTGCAGTTGCCGGGGGTGAAGATGCTGGCGGTGGCGGCCACCGGCTACAACCATATCGATATCGCCACTTGCCGTGAGCAGGGCATTGCGGTGGCCAACATTCGCCATTACGGCGACGAAACTGTTGCCGAGCATGCGTTTACCCTGATGCTGGCCCTGATGAAGAATCTGCCGGCCTACCAGCGTGATGTCGCTGCCGGTGTCTGGGAGCAGGCCAAGCAGTTCTGCCATTTTGGCGCGCCCATTCGCGACCTCAAGGGGGCAACACTAGGTATTCTGGGCGCTGGCGGCATTGGCCAGGCGCTGGCGGAACGTGCTCGCGCCTTTGGCATGCATGTGCAGTTTGGTGAGCGCAAGGGCGTTACCATCGTGCGCGACGGCTATGTCAGCTTTGATCAGCTGCTTGCCAGTTCGGATGTGCTGTCCTTGCATTGCCCGCTGAACGAAGAAACCCGCAACATGATTGCCCAGCCGGAATTGATGGCCATGAAGCCGGGTGCCATCCTGATCAACACCGCGCGTGGCGGACTGGTGGATGAAGAAGCGCTGGTGGCTGCACTCAAGTTCGGCCAGCTGGGCGGTGCCGGTTTTGACGTGCTGAGCACCGAACCGCCGTCGGCCGGCAATCCGCTGCTGAAGGCTCGCTTGCCGCACCTGATCGTCACGCCGCATGTCGGTTGGGCCAGCCAGCAGGCCATGCAGCGTCTGGCACAACAACTGGTGGACAATGTCACGGCCTTTGTCAGCGGTCAGGAAGCCAATCGCCTGGTGTGAACGCAATGGCAGCGCACATGAAAAAAGCAGGCTTGCGAGCCTGCTTTTTTGTTAAGCACCTGAACATGCTCAGTCCGGAATATCGTTCGGATTGATACGCGGCGTTTCTTCTTCGCCCATGCCCAGCTTGCCGCGCACACAGGAAATGTAGCGGTTCACATCCGGGCCGCCACCATAGCGCTGTGCATGCCAGATCATCTCGCCCAGGCATTCCATCATCTCGTGATGGGCACGATGCTCGTTGCCGTGGCGCAGGGCCAGCTGGGCGTAGAGCGAACGGATGCCGAAGGGCTGGTCGATGGAACGCTGTTCCTCGATGGCCACATGCAGGCCCATGTGCAGGAAGGGGTTGGTCTCACCCATTTCCGGCGTCCATTCCTGTTCCAGGTACTTTTCCGGATGATTCAGGATGGAGTGATACTCGGGGTGGTCTATAAGAATGGAAAGCACGATCTTTTCCAGATCGGTCAGCACGCTGCCGGTCTGGTGTTTTTTCCAGGTTTCAAAAAAGAAGCCGCGCGCATCCTGGCGGCTGGGTGAGAACAACATGCGCAATACCTGAGTAGGTTTCTCGGATAAGTCCCGATTATACGGAAGGGAGCCCACCATGACCACGCTTTACGATTTTTCCATGTCCCTGCCTGATGGCAGTTCCATGGCGCTGAGCAGCTTGCAGGGCCAGGTGGTACTGCTGGTGAACACGGCCAGCGAGTGTGGCTATACCCGGCAATATGCGGGCCTGCAGGAATTGCATGACAGCCTGTCCGGACAAGGTTTGCGGGTGTTGGCCTTTCCTTGCAACCAGTTTGGTGGTCAGGAACCCGGTACCGATGCCCAGATCGCCAGTTTCTGTGCCAGCCGCTTTCAACTGACGCTGCCGCTGTCGGCCAAGGTGGAGGTTAACGGCCCGCAGGCACATCCGCTATGGCGCTGGTTGACCCAGGCGGATAGCGCACATCCTCACCCGGTGAAGTGGAATTTCACCAAGTTTCTGCTGGATGGTAAGGGCAGGGTGGTGAAGCGTTTCGAGCCGGCAGTGGCACCGCATGAACTGCTGCCGGATATCGAAGTCTTGCTGAGCCGGCGTGTAACTGCCGACTGAAACCGGTCTGGCTTGGAACCGCTAACAAAACCTCGTAACGAACCCGGTCCAAGGCGCACCGCCGCAGACAGTACATGGCGTACGGCAAGGCGGCGCAACGCTGGAGCGGGGGTTCTGTTCGCGGGGCTTACTTGCGGCGGAAGATGATGTCCCATACGCCATGACCCAGCTTGATGCCACGGGCCTCAAACTTGGTCAGCGGACGGTAGTCCGGGCGCGGCGCATAGCCATCGGCGCTATTGGCCAGATCGCCATTGGCGCTGAACACTTCCATGATCTGGATGGCGTAGTCTTCCCAGTCGGTAGCGGCGTGCAGATAGCCGCCCGGCTTCAGCTTCTTCACCAGTTTTTCCACCAGCGGGGCCTGGATCAGGCGACGCTTGTTGTGGCGTTTTTTGTGCCAGGGGTCGGGGAAGAAAATATGCACGCCGTCCAGGCTGCCATCGGCCAGCATGTTATCCAGCACTTCCACCGCATCGTGACGGATGATGCGCAGATTGCTCAGCTCTTTTTCAGCAATCAGCTTGCACAGATTGCCCACGCCCGGGGAGTGCACTTCCACGCCCAGATAGTCGATAGCAGGATTGGCCGCTGCAATTTCAGCGGTTGCACCACCCATGCCAAAGCCGATTTCCAGCACCTTGGGTGCCTGGCGGCCAAAAGCCTGTTCCAGGTCGATGACGGTTGGCTGATATGCAATGCCCCATTTGGGCATGCCCTCGTCCATTGCGCGTTGCTGACCTGCAGACAGATGTCCCTGACGCAGCACAAAGCTTCTGATGGCGCGCCCGAATGCCGGATTTTCCATGTGATTCAAACAGATAATTGCAAGAAGACGCGCATGTTACCGAATCTTGCCGGCCTTAGCGAGTGCCACGCTCTGCCAGGCCGGATTTGCCGCCAGTTGTGCGACAAATTCGCGTGCAGTGGGGTAGTGCAGCGTCACGCCCAGTTCTGCCAGGCGCTGGTGGCGAAAGCGGCGAGACTCGGCCATGTAAGACCATAAACCAGGGCTGACGGCCGCTTGTACTTCTGCGCGGGATAGCCGTGGCGGTAGTGGCATGGACAGTGCATCAGCCAGCATGGCATACCAGTCGGTGATGGTGAGTGGTTCCTGGTCGCAGGCATTGTAAATGCGGATGCCGCCACGGTTTTGCTGCAGGCTGGCAATACACAGGCTGGCCAGGTCATCGGCGTGGATATGATTACTGAAGCTGTCTTCCTCGGGCCGGATCAAGGGCGTGTTTTGCACAAGACGGGTCAGCGGCAGGCGCTCCAGCGCATAAATGCCGGGTGCGCGCAGAATGGTCAGCTGGCTGCCATGGTGGCGGGCAAAGGCACGAAGGGTATTTTCTGCATCCAGCCGGCGCCAGGCGCGCTCGGTTTGCGGCATGGGGGGCGAGCATTCATCCAGCCAGTCACCATGGCTATTTCCATACACGCCAGTAGTGCTGATATAGCTAATTCGCTGTGGTATCCTGTCGGCTTTTGCCAGTGCGTACAACAACTTGCGCGTGCGGCTGTCGCGCATTCCGTGGCTTGGTGGTGGTGCGGTTATCCACAGATCATCGGCCAGACCGGCCAGCCGCTCCAGGCTGGCGGCATCGTCCAGATTGGCCATGACCGGAATGGCACCGCCAGCGCGCGCCGTTTCAGCTGCTTGCGCGTGATGTGCCAGAACCAGCACTTTCCAGTGCTGCACGAGTCGGGGCAGGGCCCGTCGGGCGACATCACCCATGCCTGCAATCAATAAAGTACGCATAGGCTGCATCTTACCGAGATTTGGAATAATAAAGGTACCCAATGACTTCCCAGGTCAAAGTGCTCCCGAGCGGGCATACGTTCAGTGTTGAAGCGCATGAAACCATTCTGGAAGCGGCTTTGCGCCAGAATGTCGGTCTGCCTTATGGCTGCCGCGATGGTGCCTGTGGCGCCTGCAAGGGCAAGGTCGTGGAGGGTGAGGTCAGCCAGGATGGCTATCAGGAAAAAGCCCTGCCGGAAAACGAACGCATCCAGGGCATGACCCTGTTCTGCTGTGCCCGCCCGCAAGGTGATATCACCATTGAAGCCCGTGAAGTGGCCGGTGCTGGTGACATCCAGATCAAGACCCTGCCGTGCCGCGTGGAAAGCATGGTGAAAATGCACGACGTTGCCGTGCTCAAACTGAAATTGCCGGTTTCCGAACGCCTGCAGTTCCGCGCCGGTCAGTACATCGACATCCTGATGAAGGATGGCAAGAAACGCAGTTTCTCCATTGCCAATGCGCCGCATGATGATGCCTTCCTGGAGCTGCATATCCGTCATCAGCCCGGTGGCAGTTTCTCCGATTATGTCTTCACCCAGATGAAGGAGCGCGAAATCATGCGCTTCAAGGGCCCGATGGGTTCTTTCTTCCTGCGTGAGGATTCGGACAAGCCCATCATTTTCGTGGCCAGCGGTACCGGCTTTGCGCCGGTCAAGGGCATCATCGAACACGCCATTCATCACGGTATCCAGCGTCAGATGGTGCTGTATTGGGGCGCACGCACCAAGGCAGACCTCTACATGGCTGAACTGGCCGAGAGCTGGCAGGCCGCGCATGCCAACATCACCGTGATTCCGGTGTTGTCCGAGGCGCTGCCGGAAGACGAATGGCAAGGCCGTACCGGCTTTGTACATCAGGCGGTGCTGGATGATTTTGCCGACCTGTCCGGCCACCAGGTGTATGCCTGTGGTGCTCCGGTCATGGTGGAGTCTGCCCATCGCAGCTTCATTGCCGAACGCAAGCTGCCGGAAGACGAATTCTTCTCTGACGCCTTCTTCCTGTCCAAGGACATGGGTGGTAACAAGCAGCCCTGATCTGCCAGTCCTATGCCATCAGACAGCCCCTGCCATGCAGGGGCTTTTTCATTTTGTACTTACCAGGGAAATGGCCGCTCTGCGGGGTATGTTCGGCATCGTTTTGTTTTTGTGGGACTTTCCAGTTGTCCGCAGGACGCGGACAGATTGTTGACTTGCGTCAACATCCACATTATTTGTAGGGTTATTATGACCATCGACTAATCAATCAAGGCGGCAAACGCCAGCTATGAGGAGTGGGAGATGGAACTGCTAGGTCAACTTCTTTCCGACGATGTCGGTGTTCTGGGTTTGGCAACCATTGTCTTTGCTACTGTGGTGGTATGTGGTGTGATTTTTGTCATCAGTCGTAAGGTGAAGAACGCAGGACCGAACGACTGACAGGTTTAGCACCAGTTGGTGTGTGTCCAGATTTCCTCTTGATGTGTGTGTTGGTGGATACGGTGGTGGGCCGTATCCATTTTTTTTGCCTGCCGTTTGTCTATCAGTCTTTATTGAAAAATAATTTATTGAAAATTACCAATAAAGAACAAATGCATATAGATAAATCCAATTTGGATAGACAGGCCGCTCTGCCTATAACCCAGCCATCTTTCTGCTGTCGCCCTTTTTTGTTCCTTTTTTTCATTTGATCCTGATCAAACATATGTAGCTGCTTTCTGGAATCGGAGCGCTTCGATGACTATCATTGCATCATTGAATTAGAAATTAATAATATACAGATAGTTTTCAGGTTAATGTATTTCACGGAGAACGAAAATGTCCACTGATACAGAAGTGCAAGGTGGCGGAGCACCCAAACTGAAACTGGGTGCACTTACCGCACTGGTAGTGGGTTCCATGATTGGCGGCGGCATCTTCTCGCTACCGCAAAACATGGCGGCAGGTGCCGGCGCCGGCGCCATCATCATTGGTTGGGCCATCACCTTCCTCGGCATGCTGACGCTGGCATTTGCCTTCCAGATGCTGGCCAACCGCAAGCCCGAAGTAGAGGGCGGGGTTTACGGTTATGCCCGCGCCGGTTTCGGTGACTACATGGGCTTCAACTCGGCCTGGGGTTACTGGATTTCGGCCTGGATCGGCAACGTGTCCTACTTTGTCGTGATGTTCTCGGCACTGGGTTTCTGGTTCCACGCTTTTGGCGACGGCAACACGCCAACTGCCATCATCTGTGCCTCCATCCTGTTGTGGGGCCTGCATTTCCTGGTATTGCGTGGCGTGCATGGTGCGGCATTCATCAACACCATCACCACCATTGCCAAGCTGGTACCGCTGGCCTTGTTCATTGTTCTGGTGGTGTTTGCTTTCAAGATCGACACCTTCAATCTGGACTTCTGGGGTAATCCTAAGCTGGGCTCCATTGTCGATCAGGTGAAGAGCACCATGCTGGTGACTGTATGGGTGTTCATCGGTATCGAAGGTGCGTCGATGTTCTCGGGCCGTGCCGAAAAAATGAGCGATGTGGGCAAGGCTACCGTGGTGGGTTTCCTGTTGACCATTGCCCTGCTGGTGGCGGTGTCGGTCCTGGCACTGGGCGTGATGACCCAGCCGGAACTGGCGGCACTGAAGAACCCCTCCACCGCTTATGTGCTGGAAAAGGCCATTGGTCCCTGGGGTGCCAACATCATGAATGCTGGTCTGGTGATTTCGGTAGGTGGCGCGCTGCTGGCCTGGACGCTGCTGGCTGCTGAAGCACCTTACCTGGCAGGCAAAGACGGTGTGATGCCGCGCATCTTCGGCACCACCAATGCCAACGGTTCCCCGGCAGCTTCGCTGTGGCTGACCAACGGTCTGATCCAGCTGTTCCTGATCATCACCCTGTTCAGTTCGGCCGGTTACCTGGCACTGCTGTCGCTGGCTACCTCGATGATCCTGATTCCTTACCTGCTGTGTGCCGTGTATTCCTTCATGGTGGCCCGGCGTGGTGAAGGCTACCAGGCTGGTGAAGGCAAGGGCCGTGACCTGAGTATTGCCGGTATCGCCAGTGTGTACGGTGTATGGCTGATCTACGCCGCTGGTGTGAAGTATCTGTTCCTGTCGATGGTGCTGTACGCCCCGGGCCTGCTGTTCTATCTGTGGGCCAAGAAAGAACATGGCGAGAAACCGTTCAAGGGTGCCGAAGCTGTACTGGCCGCCATCATCGTGGTACTGGGCGCCATTGCCGCCTACGAACTGATTACCGGTCAGCTCACCCTCTGACCTGAAAATAATACGGTGGAGCGCCGATAGCGCGCTCCCCGACTCCCTTACCCGAATTGCAGGAGTTTGATCATGACAAAATTTGGTGTTCATTCCGAATGCGGCAAGCTGCGCAGCGTGATGGTGTGCCGTCCGGGCCTCGCCCACAAGCGCCTCACCCCCGACAACTGCCACGACCTGCTGTTTGATGACGTGATCTGGGTGGAACGCGCCCAGAAAGACCACGCCTACATGGTTGAACAGATGCGCGCTCGCGGCATCCATGTGATCGAAGCCCACGACGCCCTGGCCCAGGTGCTGGACGACAAGGCCGCCCGCAGCTGGCTGCTGGACCGCAAGGTCAAGGCTGACAACGTCGGTATCGGCATGCTGACCGACCTGCGCAGCTGGCTGGACGAAATGCCGTCCACCCAACTGGCCGAGCACCTGATCGGCGGTATCGCCAAGTTTGAACTGCCGTTCGACCCCAAAGGCCTGTTCGGCGGCTATCTGGACCAGTCCGAATTCGTCATCCCGCCGATTCCCAACAGCCTGTTCCAGCGCGACCCGTCCTGCTGGATCTACGAAGGCGTGACGCTCAACCCGATGTACTGGCCGGCCCGCCGTCAGGAAACCCTGATCCTGCAAGCCATCTACCAGCACCACCCCTACTTCGCCGGCAAGGTCAATGTATGGTGGGGCGACTGTGACAAGAACCACGGCCCGGCCACGCTGGAAGGCGGCGACGTGATGCCGATCGGCAACGGCGTGGTACTCATCGGCATGGGCGAACGCACCAGCCCGCAAGCCGTGGTGCAAGTGGCCCGCAATGTGCTGGGCAAGGAAGGTGGCGCCACCCGCGTGATTGCCTGCCAGATGCCCAAATCGCGTGCTGCCATGCACCTGGACACCGTGTTCAGCTTCCTCGATATCGACCTGCTGTCGGTGTTCCCGGACGTGGTCAACGAAATCGTCTGCACCAGCATCTACGCCGGTGACAAGGAAGGCGAAGTCCGCTTCGAACGCCACGACGGCGTGCCGTTTACCGAAGTGGTGCGCCAGGCACTGGGCCTGAAGGAAGTGCACATCATCCAGACCGCCGGCGATGCCTACCAGCGCGAACGCGAACAATGGGATGACGGCAACAACGTGGTGGCCCTGGACCGCCGCGTGGTGGTGGCCTACGACCGCAACACCTACACCAACAAGCTGATGCGTCAGCACGGTGTGGAAGTGATCGAGATTCCGGCCTCCGAACTGGGCCGTGGCCGTGGCGGTGGTCACTGCATGACCTGCCCGATCATCCGTGACGAAGTGAAGATCTAAACCCTTTCGAACAGTGCATCAATATTGC
>NZ_JAELUD010000056.1:0-29598 GCF_016429185.1 Aquitalea sp. ASV11 | reverse complement strand
TTGCGTTCGTCTCGTGGGCTCGGAGATGTGTATAAGAGACAGGATCAGTGCCTGAGCGCAGTTTGTAGCTGGCACCCAAGCCGCCACGACCAGTCCAGGGGCTTACCTTGATGCCTGTCGTCTGGAAACTGCTACCGGCAGCACCGGCAAACGAAGAATTGACAACATTGCGCTTGTTCAAGGCGTCGTAGCCCACGCCGGTATTGGCCGACAAGGTCCACTTGTCATTCAGTTGATAGGCAAGTTTGGCATCCACACCGAAAACCAGAGCTTCAGCAGTGTGCTTGTCCACATTCAGATCCAGCAGACCTGCGCCAGTCTCGGAATAGCCTTGATCCTGCACACGGGTGTAATCAACCCGCAGCGACGGGGTGAGAACAGTGCGTTCATTCAGGGCATATTTGCGGTTCAGGCTGGCACCCAGATGGGCAGTCCAGGTATCGTAACTGGCAGTGGCCACACTGCTGGTGAAGGCAAGATTACGGGCACTGGCGTTATGGTTCTGGCCCACATCCGCTTGCACATCCAGGACGTCCCGCGCATTGATATCGTATGAGCCATAACCGATCAGCTGGTAGGCCTTGATATTCATCCCGTTCACACCACCGCCGCTGATCTGGCTATTCACATTAGTACTGGAATAGGAAAACGCCGCACCGACACGGACATTATTCTTGAGAGTGCCATCCACACCAAATACAAGGCCGGCGGTATTGGCACGGTAACCAGCCACACCATCGCTGTCATCCTGTGTTCCACGTGTTCCAAATGGCTTGACCCAGAAATTCTTGTCGCCATAGAAAAGATCACCCGAGGACTCGCCACGGTTTACTCCCTGTCGGGCGTCAATCACATTATTGACCGAAGACATGACGGTCTGTGCCACCTGGGCTGTCGCGCCGGTCAATACCGGCAGCGTCTGGCTTGCAGCCTGCGACAGCTGGGTATCCGTGGTCAGCGGGGCAAACAGCGCCAGCAAGGAGGAATTGGCATCAATCACCCTGGCAGCAGGCAGTGCCGGGTTATTGCCCAGATTCCCGGTAGGCGTGGCTACACGGGTATTGCTGACATTGCCAATCACCAGGTTCCAGGTCAGACCACCATCGGACGAACTGAGGTTGTAGGTAACACCACTGATTTCCTGCGTGGTAATTGTCAGTGCAGATCCTGAGGTGATCACAGCATTGTAAGTACCGGTTGCATAGTTCTGACCATTTGCAATTTTCAGGCCATATGTGGCCAGTGTGCCGCCGGTATTAAAGGCAATCGTGCCGTAAGTGGAAGGGCCGCTGAAATACGTGTAATAGCTACCGGGCAGGTGACCGTCGTAGTGCATCCCGGTCTGGCCATTGATCAGGCTGCCTATTGTGCCTACGTCATTATGCAAACTACCGGTGATGGTACCGTAGTTTTCAAATACACCGATTGTTCCGTGGTTGTGAACAGCGAACCCGCCGGTACCATCCAGGGTACCGTTGTTGATCACACTGGGCGTGTTATTACCTCCAGGGATATAGCCATTCAGTGCGCCGTTATAACTTCCTGAAACCGTTACACCCTGATTGATCACTACACAGTTGTTAGTCAGGGTGTAAGAACCCTGACTGGTAGTAATGGTATCGGTGGTGCCGCACGTTACTGTTGCGAATGCCGGTGCGGCAAAGCAAAGCCCCAGGGCAATTGATATGCCATTTTTCTTGAAATTTTTCATCCACAACTCTCCCGATGCTGCAAGCGTACTTGCTATGTCTACCCACGAAACGTAAAACAGATATTTACAATTAATGTTGCTATTTTCAGCAAATTAACTTTCTTTTACTGTTTAAAATTTAAGCATGACAACTGGAAGTACGCAAGAAATTTGTCAGGATCAAAAGGTAATATTTTTCTTTCAACTCCTTCCCTGTTTCCTAACAAATAAGCCTTACGATCAGCATTGCTGATAAAAATGATTTTCAATTCTGGCAAATATAAATTCACATATCATGATTTGCTGAATTTTAAACATTGAATCGGCTTATTCCATACCGTCACGTTGAAATGAAAAAAGCCCCATAACGGGGCTTTCAATAACAAGCAATTGCAGCTTTATCAGGCACTACTTTCCAATACAAAACCGGCTGAAGATGACCCCCAGCAGGTCGTCCGGGGTGAACTGGCCGGTGATTTCCGACAGCGCATTCTGTGCCAATCGTAGCTCTTCGGCGAAGATCTCCACCATTTCCCAGTCTGTGTGCGCCAGTTCCATATGTTCGGCCGCGCGACGGATGGCGTCCAGATGGCGCTCGCGTGCCAGGAACACGCCTTCACTGGCCCCGCTATAGCCAATCAGCTCCAGCAGGCGGGCTTTCAGCAGATCCACCCCGGCATGGGTGCGGGCAGACAGGCGCAGCACACTGCGGCCATCTTCTTCGGCCATGCCGATGGTTTCGCCGCTCAGGTCTGCCTTGTTGTAAATGAACAGGCGCGGCAGTTGCGGCGGAATGCGTTCCAGAATGGCTTCCACTTCGGCAGTCACGCCTTCACGGCTGTCCACCAGCACCAGTGCCACGTCGGCGCGCTCCACCGCCTGCCAGGTGCGTTCGATGCCGATTTTCTCCACCACGTCGTCGGTATCGCGCAGGCCGGCGGTGTCGATGATATGCACCGGCACGCCGTCGATGACGATTTCTTCCCGCACCGTGTCGCGGGTGGTACCGGCGATATCGGTGACGATGGCGATATCATCTCCCGCCAGCGCATTCATCAGGCTGGATTTACCCACATTGGGCTGACCCACCAGCACCACGTGCATGCCTTCACGCAGTATGGCACCTTGCCGTGCGGTAGCCTGCACCTGTTGCAGGCGCTGGCGCAGGGTTTGCAGCTTGCCCAGTGCATCGGCCTGCTTGAGGAAGTCGATTTCTTCTTCCGGGAAGTCCAGCGTGGCCTCCACCAGCATGCGCAGGGTGATCAGTTCGTCCACCAGTACGTGGATTTCATTGGAGAACGCGCCTTTCAGCGATTTGAGCGCGCTGCGGGCGGCGGTTTCGCTGGAAGCATCAATCAGGTCGGCCACGCTCTCTGCCTGGGCCAGGTCCATCTTGTCGTTAAGGAAGGCGCGCTTGGAAAACTCGCCCGGCTCGGCCAGCCGTGCGCCCAGCTGCAGGCAGCGGGTCAGCAGCATGTTAAGCACCACCGGCCCGCCGTGGCCTTGCAGCTCCAGCACGTCTTCGCCGGTAAAGCTGTTGGGACCGGGGAAGTACAGCAGCAGGCCGTTGTCGATGGCCTGGCCGTCTGCCGCGTAGAAATCGGTATACGTCGCGTAGCGCGGCTTGGGCTGTTTGCCGCCGGTAAGCGCAGCGGCAAAGGGCAGCAAGTCACGCCCTGACACGCGGATGACCCCTACCCCGCCACGACCGGGTGCGGTGGCGATGGCACAAATGGTGACGGGAGCGTAGAGGCTAGGCATGGCGGTTTCCTTGCTGCTGACAGGCTGACCGAAGCAGCCGCCACATGGATGGCGACAGCGGCTTGGGTCAACTTGCGTTGATTTTTTTACTGTATCAGAAAGAAAGCCCGGCCTTTGTCTGGCCGGGCTTTGTCAGTCACTACCGTCCATATCAGGACTGCAGGGCGACTTTCTTGCTGTTTTCAATGCTCTTGTTGATATACCACTGCTGGGCAATCGACAGGATGTTGTTGACTGCGTAGTACAGCACCAGACCAGCCGGGAAGAAGAAGAACATGGCCGAGAAGGCAACCGGCATGATCTTCATCATCTTCGCCTGCATCGGATCAGTCGGCGGCGGGTTCAGGAAGGTTTGCAGGAACATGGTGGCAGCCATGATCACCGGCAATACGTAGAACGGGTCCGGACGGGCCAGGTCGGTGTACCACAGGATCCACGGAGCCTGACGCAACTCAACCGAGGCCAGCAGCGCCCAGTACAGGCCGATGAACACCGGAATCTGGATCAGCATGGGCAGACAGCCACCCAGCGGATTCACCTTTTCGCTCTTGTACATTTCCATCACGGCCTGCTGGAACTTCATGCGGTCGTCGCCGTATTGTTCCTTCATGCGTTCCAGACGCGGTGCCAGGGCCTTCATCTTGGCCATGGAGCGGTAGGAAGCGGCAGTCAGCGGATAGAAGATGGCTTTCACGGTGAGGGTGAGCAGCACAATCGCCCAGCCCCAGTTCTGCACCAGACCGTGCAGCTTGGTCAGCAGCCAGAACAGCGGGGACGCGAAGATGTGTACCCAGCCGTAGTCCTTGGAATATTCCAGGCCGTCGGCAATCTTGGTCAGCACGCTGTAGTCTTCCGGGCCGGCATACAGCGGCACGGTGATGGAAGCGGTCTGGCCCGGATTGATGGTTTTCAGGTCCACGGTGGCAGCGGCGGAATACAGGCCGTTGCTGTCTTTCAGCTCGAAGTGGCAGGACTTGTCGTCCTTGCACACGCTGGCCGAATCCAGCGGCTTCAGGATCCAGGCGGTCATGAAGTAATGCTGCAGCATGCCCACCCAGCCGTCGGTGGCCGACTTGGCGTAATCACCCTTGCCCTTGGCCAGGTCTTCGAAGGAAACCTTCTGGAACTTGTCGGCAGCGGTGTACACAGCCGGGCCGGTAAAGGTGTGGGCAAAGCGGCCTTCACCCTCCGGTGCCTGGCCATCACGCAGGATGCGGTAATAAGCGGTGGGCGCCAGCGGGGTAGTACCACCGTTGGTGATGTCAAAACGCACCGCGATATCGTAGCTACCCTTCTTGAAGGTATAGGTTTTCACCACTTGCACGCCATTGGCGGCCGGCGCGGTCAGCTTCACCTGCAGGCTGTCGCCGCTCAGGGTGTAGCTGGACTGTGCCGAGGTGTATACCGACTTGTGGGTAGGCAGGGCCGGGTTGCTGGCAGCCACCAGACCGGTCTGCGCCACGTACACGCGGCCATTCTTGTCGGTGAGCAGCTCGAACGGCTTTTTGGCGTCCGTGGCGGAATCGTGCTTCAGCAAATCCAGCTGACGCAGGTCACCACCCACGGTATCAATTTCGGCCTTGATCACGTCGGTCGTCACGCGAATGCGCTGACCGGCGGTGAGTTTGGCAGCCTCAACAGGCTGGGCGCTGGCGGTATGGCTGGCCGGTGCGTCCGGCTGCGAAGCCGTTTGTGTCTGTGCCACCTGCTGCGGAGCAGGCTTGGGCGCAAAGTACTCCTGCCACAGCAGCAGGATGCCCATGGACAGAACGATGAAGATTATGAGTCGCTTGGAATCCATCTCTACGATACCGGAAAGTTCAGGGAACCGGGTCATAACCACTGCCACCCCAGGGGTGACAGCGCCCGATGCGTTTCATCGCCAGAAAGCCGCCCTTGCAGGCGCCATGCTTTCTCACCGCCTCGATCGCGTAACTGGAACAGGTCGGCACATAGCGGCACCGTGGTGCCAGCCAGGGGCTGATGGCCAGTTGATAAAAGCGGATCAGGAGGATGAGGAGGCGCGACATCGTGCCAGTTTAGCAAAGAGTGTAGACAAGGCGATGACAGCTTCTGCTCTGTCAGCGCGTGAAAAAGCAAGTTTGGCACGGACAATGTAGTCCTGTGCCGGCAAGGAAGCCTGATTCAGGCGGAACCACTCGCGCACGGTACGCTTGATGTAATTGCGGCGTACGGCCCGCTTGTGGACCTTTTTGCCCACCACCAGGCCAACCCGGGCATGGCCCAGATCGTTGGGACGGGCATAAACCTGAAACAAAGCCGTGCTGCGCGCTTGCCGCAAACTAAAAACGGATGAAAATTCATCCGTTTTTAATAGCCGGTGCACACGGCGAAAGCGATAAGTCATTACTGAACTTATACGGCCAGGCGCTTGCGACCCTTGGCGCGACGGGCGGCGATAACTGCGCGGCCACCGCGGGTCTTCATGCGAACGAGGAAGCCGTGAGTGCGCTTGCGACGGGTAGTGGAAGGCTGGTAAGTACGCTTCATGATAAAGAATTCCTGTTTCGAAACGGAAATAAACGCGTGATTTCACAAGAAAAACCGCCGCTTGTCAATGGCAAATTTTTAGCACACCTGTGGATAACTTTGCCGAAAACCGTTAGAATGTCGAAACTTAACGCACCCCACCCCCTGCGTAATTATTAAACGCAGCCGCCCGCCCAAGGGCAGCCAGCACGACAGGGGGATGGTGCAAGCCACTTGCCTTGCATGAACACATGCCAGGGCTGCACCCGCGCCGGACATAGCCGTCCGGCCATCCCACAGGGTGGCAACCATGGCTCCTCCCGCCGCAACGCATATCGTCAACGGCGGGTTTTTGCTTTTACTTGCGTGTACTTAATGACCGAACTGGATCAATTCTGGCCTGCCTGCCTCGCACGCCTCGAGGCCGAACTGTCTTCACAGCAGTTCAATACCTGGATCAAGCCGCTGGCGGCCGAAGCCAACGAAGAAGGCATTGCGCTGTTTGCACCCAACCGTTTCATCATGCAATTCATCAAGGATCGCTTCCTTGGTCGCATTGAAGAACTGGCGGTAGAACTGGTGGGCGAAGCCCCGGTCGAGCTGCGCCTGGGCGCGCCCAGCAGCAAGCCGCTGGCGGTGCCCACTGCGGTCAGCAACAGTGCGCGCAAGCCCGCACCGGCCCCCGCCACCAGCAACGACACCCCCAGCCCGGCCAAACAGGCGGCAGTAAAAGCCATTGGCGGCAGCCACGAAAGCACCCGGCTCAATCCCTCCTTCACCTTTGACACACTGGTGACCGGCAAGGGCAACCAGCTGGCGCGTGCCGCGGCCATGCAGATTGCCGAGAATCCGGGCGACCAGGCTTACAACCCGCTGTTTGTCTACGGTGGCGTGGGCCTGGGTAAGACCCACTTGATTCAGGCCATTGGCAACCACGTGTTCCAGAAGAACCCGCAAGCCAAAATCCGCTACATCCACGCCGAACGCTATGTGGCCGACATCATGCGCGCCTACCAGCACAAGGCGTTTGACGAATTCAAGCGCTACTACCACTCGCTGGATTTGCTGCTGATTGACGACATCCAGTTTTTTGCCGGCAAGAACCGCACGCAGGAAGAATTCTTCTACGCCTTCAACGCGCTGATTGAAGGCGGCAAGCAAGTCATCATGACCTGCGACACCTACCCCAAGCAGATAGAAGGCATGGAAGAGCGGCTGATTTCGCGCTTCTCCTGGGGCCTGACGGTGGAAATCCAGCCGCCGGAGCTGGAAATGCGCGTGGCCATTCTGATGAAGAAGGCCGAAGCCGACAGCATCAAGCTGGACCACCCGGTGGCGTTTTTCATTGCCCAGAACGTGCGCTCCAACGTGCGCGAACTGGAAGGCGCGCTCAAGCGTGTGGTGGCCTATGCCCGCTTTACCAACCAGAGCATCTCGCTGGACCTGGTGAAAGAAGCGCTGAAAGACATTCTGGCTGCAGGCAACCGCCAGGTGACGGTAGATGCCATCCAGAAAACCGTGGCCGAGTACTACAAGATCAAGCTGTCCGACATGCACAGCAAAAAGCGCAGCCGTGACATTGCCCGGCCGCGTCAGGTGGCCATGGCGCTGGCCAAGGAGCTGACCCAGCTCTCGCTGCCCAATATCGGCGATGCCTTTGGCGGCCGCGACCACACCACCGTGCTGCATGCCTGCAAAACCATTGCCGAAATGCGTGGTAATGACGCCGATATGGCGCACGATTACGATACGTTGCTCTCCATGCTGCGTAACTGATTTATGTTGATTCAACCGATAACTGACTCTGGACACATTCGGGAGCCCGAAACATGCTGATCCTGCAAGCCGAACGCGATGCCCTTCTCAAGCCCCTGCTGGCCGTGACCGGTATTGTCGAACGCCGCCACACCCTGCCGATTCTTTCCAATGTACTGATTGAAAAGAAAGGCGGACAGGTAGGCTTCCTGGCGACTGATCTGGAAATCCAGATCACCACCGCCAGCGCCGACGAACTGCCGGGCGAAGACTTCCGCCTGACCACATCGGCCAAGAAGCTGCAGGACATCCTGCGTGCCATCCCGGACAAAACCACCGTCACGCTGGAACAACTGGACGGCCGCCTCACCCTGAAAGCCGGCAAAAGCCGCTTCAACCTGCAAACCCTGCCGGCGGAAGACTTCCCGCTGCTGTCGGTAGGCAATGCCAGCGAATCCAGCTTCAGCCTGAGCCAGCGCGAACTCAAACGCCTGATCTCCCAGGTGCAATTTGCCATGGCGGTGCAGGACATCCGTTACTACCTCAACGGCCTGCTGATGCAAACCGACGGCAACCAGGTAAAGCTGATTGCCACCGACGGCCACCGCCTGGCCTTTGCCAGCGCCGACGTGGAAGCCACCCTGCCCAAGGCCGAAGTCATCCTGCCGCGCAAAACCATCCTGGAGCTGTACAAGCTGCTGCAGGACAGCGACGAGCTGATCAACATCGAAGTACTGGCCAACCAGGTACGCTTCAGCTTTGGCTCCACCGTCATCATCAGCAAGGTGGTGGACGGCAAGTTCCCCGACTACAACCGCGTGATTCCGCTGGATAACGACAAGATCTTCCTGATCGAACGCCTGTCCTTCCTGCATGCGCTGCAACGTGCCGCCATTCTGGCCAACGAAAAATTCCGTGGCGTGCGACTGGTACTGGCACCGGGCAAGATGTCCATCCTGTGTACCAACAGCGAACAGGAAGAAGCAGAAGAAGAACTGGAAATCGCCTACCAGGGCGGCGAGCTGGAAATCGGCTTCAACATCAACTACCTGCTGGACGTGCTGACCAACCTGCCGGCCGATACCCTGCAAATGGCGTTTGGCGACTCCAACCGCAGCACGCTGGTCACCATTCCGGACTACAGCAACTTCAAGTACATCGTGATGCCGATGCGCATCTGATACAGCAGCAACACAGTCGGCAGTGACTGCGGCCACCGGCAGCAGTTTTCGAGATTTTGAGCATGAGCAGCAAAGGGAGGTACAGCGCGGATGGGATTATCCCCGCCGCGCCCTCCCCCAGCGCAGGAAAGAAGCGGATGAGCGAACAGGAATACGGCGCGGATAGCATTAAAGTCCTCAAGGGTCTGGATGCGGTACGCAAACGCCCCGGCATGTACATTGGCGATACCTCGGACGGCACCGGTCTGCACCACATGGTGTTTGAAGTGCTGGACAACGCCATTGACGAAGCCCTGGCCGGCCATGCCGACACCATCAAGGTCATCATCAACCCCGACAACTCCATCACCGTATCGGACAACGGCCGGGGCATCCCCACCGACATCCACCCGGAAGAAGGACGCTCGGCGGCCGAAGTGATCATGACCATCCTGCACGCCGGCGGCAAATTCGACAGCAACAGCTACAAGATTTCCGGCGGCCTGCACGGCGTGGGCGTCTCTGTAGTGAATGCACTGTCCGACTGGCTGAAGCTGAAAATCTGGCGTGACGGCAAGGTGCACGAAATGGAATTCCGCCGTGGCGACGCCGTGGCCCCGCTCACCGTCACCGGCCACAGCAACCACCGTGGCACCGAAGTCACCTTCCGCGCCAGCGAAGAAACCTTCGGCCTGGTGGAATACCACTTCGACATCCTGGCCAAGCGCATCCGCGAACTGTCCTTCCTCAACCAGGGCGTGGGCATCACCCTCATCGACAAACGCACCGGCAAGGAAGAAAACTTCGCCTTCTCCGGTGGCGTGGCCGGTTTCGTGGAATACATGAACCGCAACAAGAGCGTGCTGCACCCCAAGGTGTTCCACGGCATTGGCGAAAAAGACGGCATGAGCGTGGAAGTGGCCATGCAATGGAACGACTCCTATCAGGAAAGCGTCCAGTGCTTCACCAACAACATCCCGCAACGTGACGGCGGCACCCATATGACCGCCCTGCGTCAGGTGATGACCCGCACGCTCAACCAGTACATCGAAGAACACGAAGTGGCCAAAAAGGCCAAGGTGGACACCACCGGCGACGACATGCGCGAAGGCCTCACCTGCGTGCTGTCTGTCAAGCTGCCCGACCCCAAGTTCTCCAGCCAGACCAAGGACAAACTGGTTTCCAGCGAAATCGGCCCGGTGGTCAACGAAGTCATCAGCGAAGCGCTGAAAAGCTATTTGCTGGAAAACCCCAACGACGCCAAAACCATCTGCGGCAAAATTGTCGACGCCGCCCGCGCCCGTGAAGCCGCGCGCAAAGCCCGCGAAATCACCCGCCGCAAAGGCGTGATGGACGGCCTGGGCCTGCCCGGCAAACTGGCCGACTGCCAGGAAAAAGACCCCAAGCTGTGCGAACTGTACCTGGTCGAGGGTGACTCCGCCGGCGGCTCCGCCAAGCAAGGCCGCGACCGCAAATTCCAGGCCATCCTGCCCTTGAAGGGCAAAATCCTCAACGTGGAACGCGCCCGCTTCGACAAGATGCTGCAAAGCCAGGAAGTGGCCACCCTGATTACCGCCATGGGCTGCGGCATTGGCAAGGACGAATACAACCCGGACAAACTGCGCTACCACCGCATCATCATCATGACCGATGCCGACGTGGACGGCGCGCACATCCGTACCCTGCTGCTCACCTTCTTCTACCGCCAGATGCACGAACTGGTAGAACGCGGCCACATCTACATTGCCCAGCCGCCGCTGTACAAGGCCAAGCACGGCAAGCAAGAGCGCTACCTGAAGGACGACTACGAGCTGAACCAGTACCTGCTGCAACTGGCACTGGAAAAAGCCGAACTCATCCCCGGCACCGACGCCCCGGCCCTGGCCGGTGACACCCTGGCCGAAGTAGCCCGCCAGTTCCTGGTAGCCCGCGCCGTCATCGAACGCGAAAGCCGCGTCATCGACCCGCTGGTGCTGGAAGCCATGCTCAAGTCCGGCCGTCTGTCACTGGAAAGCGAACACGCCTCCAACGACACCATCGCCCGCCTGCGCGCACTGGTACCAGCGGAAGCCATTACGCTGGACCTGCTGCACGACGAAAAGAACGACGGCCACCTGATCAAGATCACCCGCAAACTGCACGGCAACGTGCTGGTAACGGTGCTGGACCAGGACTTCCTGGAAAGCGGCGACTACGCCGAACTGGCCAAAACCGGCGACCTGCTCAGCGGCCTGCTGCGTGACGGCGCCACCGTACGCCGTGGCGAAACCGTGAAGCCGATCAGCGAATTCGGCCAGGCACTGGACTGGCTGCTGGCAGAAGTGAAAAAGGGCATGAACATCCAGCGCTACAAAGGCCTGGGCGAGATGAACCCGGAACAGCTGTGGGAAACCACCATGGACCCCAACGTGCGCCGCCTGCTAAAGGTACGCATTGAAGACGTGATGGGCGCGGACGACGTGTTCACCACCCTGATGGGCGACGAAGTGGAACCCCGCCGCGCCTTTATCGAAGGCAATGCCCTGATTGCGCGGAATATTGATGTGTAAGGGGTAGGCTCCCGCAGCGCGTGCAAATCTGCATCGCGCAAAGGTAAAAAAGCGACCGGATCTTCTGGTCGCTTTTTTCTTGCCGCTGCTCACCACGGCCATATTGCTTGGTAGACAGTGGGCATTGTCGTGAGTAGGATTAAATCCTATTGATTGCAAAAGAGATTGCCATGCGGACCACCCAGCAAATGAGCATCACCCTGCCCAATGACATGGCAGAAGAGGTGAAGGCAAAAGTACACTCTGGAGAATACGCCAGCGAAAGCGAAGTCATCCGTGATGGACTACGCGCACTGATGGCACGGGACCGTGCCGTGGAAAGCTGGCTGCTCGATCAGGTAGGCCCAGCCTATGACGCCCTGAAAGCCGACCCGTCCCGTGCTGTCACCGCAGACCAGGTGCGCGCCCGCCTGGCAGCGGAACACGCCAAAAAGCAATGAGCCATCAAGTAGTGTTCAGCCCGGAAGCCATGGAGCAGCTTGCCGAGCTTTACCGCTATATCGCAGAGGCAGCATCGCCACATACCGCAGCGCAATACACCGAAGCAATCGTAAGCTACTGCGAAAACCTGCACACTTTTCCACTACGCGGGACCAACCGCGACGAGGTGCGGCCAGGACTACGCATTACCCATTACAAGAAACGAACCGTCATTGCCTTCACCGTGGACGCCGACACGGTATCCATCATTGGCATCTTCTACGGCGGGCAAGACTACGCCGCCAGCTTGCAGGACATCGACACCAATACGTAAGCCTGGGAACGAGGCACACGGGCTAATCGGCGTTGTAGAAGACGGCAGGGCATGTATTTGAACTATCAAGGATTCCTTGACAGTTGCCATCCAGCACAGCGCTCCACCCTCAGAAACATTCTTGAAGTGAATGTCCAACATTCTGCACCCTGGCATATACCCATCCTCGTTTCACGCAGCCCCCGAATAACAGGGCAAGAGTAAATTGCTTAGATATCAGCCAAGTCTCGGCTGTTTATGGGGTAATACCAACTAATGCTGAAAACCGAGTAGAGAATCCCGCAACTTACGACTAGAGAATGACATTTTGATTTTACACTAGAGACTGCATTAGGATAAATAATCCGCACTCAATAAGCTCACCAGGTCGAACCCTTTCACCACGGACGCGATCATTCAAAAATATATTTGAATTTTATGATTGCCGTGGCACTCTACAGTTAGAAGAGAATGGCTCCAGCAATGGAAATTGGTGCTCACAACAATATGCCAGCTTGTCGTAGATATTCTGATCCCCTGCTGTATGATTTGCCATGCATAAGTAAATATTTCCAGTTTCTTGCTTAGAAAAAATTAACCACTCCCCGGTGAGACGTTTTTCATTACCTCTTGTTTCAATGCTTCCACTTACCACACTACGTACTAAATTATCGATATGTTTCTTTTCAACAACAGAACCTTCCGGCCCCATTGCATTATCCCACATGGCATCAAAATTTCTTTTAACTTCATTTTCAATATTTGGCACAATGTAGTGCTCGGAAAAATAATGCTGATGCCAAAGTGGATGTAATGGTGGATGCTTGAACTGAGTAGCTTCCTTTGTATAGCCATTACTGCCCATTTTCTCTAATCGTTTAATTTCATCGACAATGTGTCTTGGATCAATTCCGCACACGTAAAGACTCATCATCATTTCAACAATTAAAATCTCTGAATATCGATTCGGTATAATTTCGTCTAGTTTATAGCAATTAACAAACTCCGTTCTCTCACGGCCACCGACCCTGATGGTTTCGCCATTTACAACAACATCTACATTCAATGATCGAAATTTGCTCATATTACATCACCCCTAGGTGATAATTTTAGGTTATCTTTAACATGGAAATAATCTCAACATACAGAAACCACTTGATAAATAATTTCTTACAAATTTATTCTAACCTTGGAATAAAAAATGGCATCTATATAAATACTTATGCACATTCCAAATAGCTTACATTAGATATGTGATCGCTCAATTTTCACCAAATTACTGTGACGCACAGTAGATCAATTGAATCTAACCGATAAGTTTTTGCTACACAAAGATTAAAAATCGGCATAAAAAGACCAGCCTGCGACACACTTCCGTCCGCTTTTAGCCGATAGCCGCCATATTCTTGATTAACACACCCTCATCCCCAGCGTCTGTTTACACCTCGGATAGTTGTGACATCCCCAAAAATCCGGCCTACCACCTTTGCCTGCCACATGACGCATACGTATGCCGCAATGCGGGCAAGTGGGGGTGGTGTAATCACCTCGGGTGGCAAATTCCAGTAGCTGCTGTTTTGCATCAGCAGGCAGGCGCTCAATCATGGTCAGCATCATGGCGCCGTCGATCAGGGATATGTGGTTACTGCTGGCCACCAGCTTGGCATCGTCGGAAAACTTGCCACTGGTCATGAAGAAGGCTTTGGGAATTTTTTCGTGCGTCATCACGCCCAGTAATTCGTGCACTGGCTTCACGCCTACGTAGCGTTCACCCCAGGCTTTGCATTGCACGATGGACGTAGCCTTGCCGGAATCATCCTGATACAGGCGGATATCAATCCCGCCGTCCGGCCCCAGTGGGGTAGTTTCACTTTTGATGCCGTGCAGTTGGTAAAACTGCTGGCACACATCTTCAAAGCGTTTCCATTCCAGACTATGAATCAGCGCCAGCGACCAGGCTTGTGGTTTGGCTGGTGGTGTCGGCTTGGTGGTGGGAACAGGAGGGATATTGGGCGTGACTTCACGCGGAGGGGGCGATGCGCTTGGTCGAGCAGTAGCCGGGGAGGATGCCGGGCTAGTACGTTCGCTGCTGGCTGGGCGTTGGGCAAACTGGCGCAGGCCTGCCAACACCGCGAGCAGGAAAAAGAAGCCTGCTGGTAGCCAAGCCATTGCGGCAAAGGCTTGTGATAAAGGGTTCAGGAACATATTGCCCGCCCACATGGCGGGCAGAATGCGCTTGAACAGAATCAAACTGGCAACAGCAAAGCCCACACTGACATACCACGGCGAGGCAATCAGCCCCTGAGCGAAACTCTGCTTTGGCTTGCGACGGGCCACACCCACTCTCCCTTAGCATCAATAAATTGACCCCAACAGGAAAACACGCGATTGGCATAAATACAAGCCTGAAAAGCAGCTAATACGCAATGGCGTGGGTGTGTGATGGCGGAACGCCCCCATAAAGCGAGGGGCTTCCGCCCTACAGATCTGACCTTATAAGCCGGGAGCCGGCCCTATCATCGCATCAATACCTTCTGACTCCACTTCTTCCAGAAACAGATCAAAGGCTTCCTGATCGGTAGCGAACTCGCCATCGTAAACCGTGGAGTTGTCGTACTGATCGACGATTTCCAGTGTCCAGCCGCTATCCGGCAGGCGGTAGATGAACACCTCCACCGTTTTGCCGTCGGCGGTGTATTTCTGTTGCAGCGGGGAGTAGATCAGGTCTTTTTCGTCGTACATGGCTGGTTTCTCGTGGTGGGGTGTCGTGATTGTCAGTGCCTCTAGCCGACGGCCAGGATGGCATCGAGCTTGTAGAGCTTGGTCAGGTAGTTCTTGCCATCGGCAGCAGTTACCGAGGATTACTCGGTAACTGAAGACGGCTCCAGCTCAGCGTCTGCAAAGATGTTCTTGAGATGCAGCCCCACATTATCCGTGATCACATCAATCAGCCGGGGCATTTCACGCTGCGTCAGCCAGACTGTCTGGTGTTTCGCCCGCAATTTGATTTGGCCAAGGCGCTGATTATCAAAGCCGACGAGCGCTGAACGACCACAGCCCACCACGTCTGCACATGGTGGGCTTGTTCATGCTTTTACAGTCCTTGGTGGGAGCCGCTTTGGCACCGGTTTCCTGTTGTTGGTAACGCCTAGGCCATCTTGGGTGGCGGGCATGGGTTTGTCAGCCGCTTTTACGTCACATTCTTTTTCTGCCTTGCCGGACTGCGCGGGGCATTAATCCGCGAATCCATCGCCTTGCTCATCCACGCCGTGTCGTCTGGTCGGGTGTTGGTGTTTGGCTGGCTGCCTTGCTTCTGGCCCCCTTCCCGGCTGATAATCGCCCGGTGTCGTTTAATAGCGGCACCGGGATTGGCGTCCCGACCCCACTTTGGCGGACTGCTACGTGCACACGTACCAGTCCTCGCACCATTGCTTTGCCTTTTTCCATGGCAGGCCTTGGTGGGAGCTCTCACGAGCGCCGGGTTCAAGGTGACCGGTAACGCCAATCCTGCCATGTGCCTGCCACCCCCGATTGGCGTCGGAGGTGGCGATGATGGTCATCACCTTGGAGGATTTGCCATGAGCCGTACTCCGCAACCACCGCCGTTCCCGTCGTCCCTGCCTGCTGATTTCCCGTCCCAGTCCGACCCGCAATTTGCTTCTTTCATGCACCAGGTTTGCCTGCCGCTGGGCCGTTTGCATGCGGCGCTGCAGTGCTTGCAACAGGCGCTGGGGCCAGAGCCGGACATGCTGGCCGATGCCTGCATGCAGCGGGTGTGGCGGGTGTGCCTGCAGTTGCAGGCTCGGCTGGACAAGGTGGAGGCCGACCTTAACGGCAGCCTGAAGCCATTGACGCATTTGCTGGAAATGCTGGGGGATGAGCGCAGCGACGGCCTGTCGCACGAGGATATGTACCGCATTCTGTCGCTCACCCATCAGCAGTTGCGCCGCGCCAGTACCGATTTGTACATGCGCTAGCGCCCGGGCAGCCAAGGCAGGGGGCCCTGGCTGCCCTTGCCTTACATCAGCGTGGTGTGGGCAGAGTTTAAGGTGTAGGTATCGACAATGCCCTTGAGCGCGCGGGAGAGCTGGTCCAGGTCTTGCGCCAGCTTGGCGGTGTCGCTGGCGGAGACGCTGCTGCGCTCGGCCATTTGTGCAATGTTTTCCACCTGCTGGGCAATATTGTTGGTGGCGACGCTTTGTTCCTGGATGGCGCTGGTGATTTCGCCCACCACATGACTGGCTTGCTGGCTGCTGTGCTGGATGCGGTTGATGGCGTCGTTGGCGGTGGTGGTGTTGCTGACGCTGTGTTCCACCAGGCCTACTACGTCCTGCATGCCGCGCACGGCGGATTCGGCGCTTTGCCGCATGTTGACGATGGTGGAGGTGATTTCCTGGGTGGAGCTGGCGGTGCGTTCTGCCAGCTTGCGTACTTCGTCGGCCACCACGGCAAAGCCACGGCCTTGTTCGCCGGCGCGGGCGGCTTCAATCGCTGCGTTCAGCGCCAGCAGGTTGGTCTGGTCGGCCACGTCCTTGATGACCTGAATGACGCTTTCGATGTCTTGCGTTCTGGTTTCCAGGTCGTGGATCAGGGTTTCGGCATTGCTGATATTGGCGGCAATATTGCGGATGCCGCTGGCGGCGTCGTTGATGACGGTAACGCCGTCGCTGGCCAGCTTGCCGGATTCCACGGTCATGCTGTTGGCTTCGGAGGCGCGGTCGGCCACGTGATTCACGCTGACGGTCATTTGCTCTACCGTGGCGGCGACATTGGCCGAGGCGCTGCTTTGCTGGCTGGCGGCGCTGGCTACCTGGCTGGCGTTTTGCGACAGGGAGTCGGATACGCGGGCAATGGACAGTGCGCCACGGTTGATTTCGTTGAGGCTGTCTTGCAAGCGGCCCAGCAGATTGTTCATGGCACCGGCCACCTTGCCCAGTTCGTCATCACGGGTGACTTTGATGCGCGGGGTGAAGTCCAGCTTGCCGGTAACGTGGTCGATAAAGTCGCCCAGCCGGTTAAGGCGGGTGCGCAGGTTACGGATGGTGGCTATGCCAAACACCAGGCTGAACAGAATGGCCAGTACGCTGATGGCTATCTGGGTGATCAGCAGGCGCTGGTAAGCCTGCTTGTTGCCTTCGCGCAGTGCATTACCCAGTTGCCAGTTGTAATCCACATGCTTTTGCAGTTGGGTTTCCAGCGCCATGGCCCGCTGGCGGAATTCGCCGCTTTCAGAAAAACCGGCTTGTACGGCAGCTGTATTACCGGCAGCGGCGGCATTCAGCAGGGTGTGGGTGCTGTTGAGATAGGCAGCAAACATGTCCCGGTCCTGCTTGGTCATGGCCAGGTCGGTGTCGTCGGAGATGAGGTTTTTTTCGTAGTCGTTCAGCAGTGCGTTAACACGGGTCGCTGTTTCGTCGAGCTTGCCTTCCGCGTTTTTCCTGCTGTCCGGCGTGGTAAATATCAGGTAGTCCCGCGCCAGCACACGCACCTTTTGCGTCAGTACGTTCACTTCGCTCAGCAACTTCACGCTGGGGGCGGTGTTGTCCTGATAGTACTCAAAGCGGTCTTGCGCACCATTCAAGCCATAAATGCCAACAAAACTGAGGGAAACAATGGCCGCGAACAATACAGCCAGCAGAAGCGATATACGCTGAGAAATTGACATGGTGCCTCCAAACGGTGGAATCAATGCCAGGTGCAGGCGGCAGTCCATCAACTGGTGATGCATGCTGCGGCTGTCCCGGATTATTTTTATGGTTGTTTATGACAGAAAATTCATTTTGGCATTTTCTGTAAATTGAATGCCTGACAGATATCAATACATGCCGCCCCAAACGGCATACGCGGCCATAACATGTGTAAATACATGTCAGAACATTGCCGCCCGCATTAATACCCGAAACGCATCCTTTGAAGACTATCACGCCAGTGTGGCAATACAAGGTGTTTAATCAAACAAGGGCCACGGTTAAAGCTGCCCTTTTCCCGGCCTGCCGCAACGCAACACTTAAAGCGCTGGAATTGGCGGCTTTGTTTCCAGTACATTAATCGCCCCGCCTTGACGCCACACAGGATGCTACCGGATGGATTACCAAACAGTTCTGGATGACATTTACCGCGACATTGCCCCTTGGCGCGGGAGCGGTACGGTGGCGGGCTATATTCCGGAGCTGGCGCGGGTGCCGGTGGACAAGTTCGGCATGGCGGTGGTGACGGTGGATGGCCGCTGCTTTACCGTGGGCGACGCCGGGGAGCGCTTTTCCATTCAAAGCATTTCCAAGCTGTTTGCCTGCGTGATGGCGTTTCGCCTGCTGGGCGATGATTTGTGGCAACGGGTGGGGCGCGAGCCGTCCGGCACTGCTTTCAATTCGCTGGTGCAGCTGGAAACCGAACAAGGCAAGCCGCGTAACCCGTTTATCAATGCCGGGGCGCTGGTGGTAACCGACGTGCTGGCGCAGCGTTTTGTACGGGCCGACACAGCGGTGCTGGAGTTTATCCGGCGGCTGATCGGCCAGGCAGACCTCAACTACGACTCGCGGGTGGCGCAGTCGGAAATGACGCATGCCAACCGCAACCGGGCGATAGCCCATTTCATGGCCAGCTTCGGCAATATGCAGATGAAGCCAGAACAGGTGGTGGAAGCCTATTGCCGCCAGTGCGCCATCACCATGAGCTGTGTGGAACTGGCGCAGGCGGCCTTGTTTCTGGCCAATGGCGGAGTGGCCCCGCTGACTGGCGAGCGCATTCTGGATATCAGCGCCAACAAGCGGCTGTCCGCGCTGATGCTGACCTGCGGCACCTACGATGCCGCCGGGGATTTTGTCTTCCGCGTGGGCCTGCCCGCCAAAAGCGGGGTGGGCGGCGGCATTGTGGCAGTGCTGCCGGGCGAGCTGGCGCTGTGCGTGTGGTCGCCGGGGCTGGATGCCAACGGCAACTCGCTGGCCGGGGTGCAGGCGCTGGAGTTGTTTACCACCTATACCGGACGCTCGCTGTTTTAGCACAATCGCTTGCCGTCTTACCCTGACTCACCTGCCCGCATTGCGCTTTTTGCTGCATCCGGTCACTACGCTGCTTTGCCTGCGTTAATCTGCCATTACTGCCTGCCGGAGGGTGATCTGGTCAAATGGCTTTAATCCGGCGGCTATCTGAAGTGGACGATTCAGACTCCACCAACAATGCCATACGATTATTTTCATAATTTAACAGCCAATCTCCCTTTCTATAGCTTGTAGCGGCCGGATTTAACATTTATTGTCTGCTGGCAATTTATGTCAAGAGTTGTCAAACCATGTATTTTTCCAGGCAAGGTGCCATGTCCAAATTACTGCCACGTTCTATGGTTGGGGAGAGCATGCGCAAAAAAGCTGGCCAGTACGTCTTGCATTGCCTTGATGCCATCATCGAACGCATCTGCTGCATCAGCGGCTTGTGCCTGCTGATTGGCCTGGCGCTGGGTTTTATCTTCTTTGCCAAGTAAGGGCTGACCAGCCCCGCACACGAGGCCACTCTGGGCCGCACCTCAAACGCTCCGTCATGCATCCGCCCTGCTGGCCCTCCGCCAGCGCCAGACCTGCCCGCGACAACGCCACACAGCAAACCAGTTGCAGTTTGTGCATTGCCTTTTTTCCTGCAACTTAATCTCCCATTTGCTAACTGATATTTTTTGGCTATCAAGGGCATTTAAAATATCAATTCGTTCAGCATGGTTTTCAATTCTGCTGTTTGATCTGCGACAAATCTGCCGGTTTCAATCTACCGCATTGTATCTGCCATTCAAAACCTTACTACATTAAAGGTTTTAATCCAGTTTCTTGTTTATTGAAATTTAATGGCCTCGCAGCCAGGGGGAGATATTGCCTGTTATTTTGTGCATGCTTTTTTATTTAAGGCAGTCCATTGCCACAAAAGGGTTTGCCAATAGGCACTGGCTTGCATTCAGGTTTAACGCCATTCAGGACTGATTGAAAACAAGCATTTTTAACGCAGATGGAGCAAACCATGAAATCTCTCCGTTATTTCAGCATGCTGTTGCCGCTATTCACCGCCACAGCAGTCCATGCCGCTGCGGCAATTCAAAGCGAACCGATTCAAGCCATTCCCAAAGCCGTGGTTAAAAACCCGGCCATGGTGGAGTTGGGCAAGAAACTGTTTTTTGAACCGCGTTTGTCCAAATCCGGTTTTATTTCTTGTAATTCCTGTCACAACCTGTCCACCGGCGGCAGTGACAATCTCAGTTCCTCGATTGGCGACCATTGGCAGCAAGGGCCTATCCGTTCCCCTTCGGTGCTGAATTCCAGCATGAATGTGGCGCAGTTCTGGGATGGCCGCGCCAAGTCCTTGCAGGAGCAAGCCAGCGGCCCGATTGCCAACCCCAGGGAAATGGCGTCCAACCATGTGCTGGCGCTGGATGTACTGCGCTCCATCCCTGCTTATGTGAATGAGTTCAATCAGGTATTTGGCCGCAAGCAAATCACCATGCAGGAGGTGACGCAGGCCATTGCCGCGTTTGAAGAAACGCTGGTGACGCCGGATTCACGCTTTGACCAGTGGCTGAAGGGCAACAAGAAGGCGCTGAACACGCAGGAGCTGCGCGGCTATCAAACCTTCAAGACTGCCGGCTGTGTGGCCTGCCACAACGGCCCGGCGGTGGGTGGCAATTCCTTCCAGAAGATGGGCCTGGTGTCGCCATACCAAACCAGCAACCCGGCACAGGGCCGGGCCGGGGTAACCGGCAAGGATGCCGACCGCATGCTGTTCAAGGTGCCTTCGCTGCGTAACGTAGCCTTGCGCGCGCCTTACTTCCACGATGCCGGTGCACCTACGCTGGAAGCGGCGGTGTCCACCATGGGCCAGTTGCAGTTGGGACGTCAGTTCAGCCCGCAAGAGGTTGGCGATATCGTGGCCTTCCTGCATACGCTGACCGGCAAGCAGCCGCAGCTTGTGCTGCCCGTCCTGCCCGCTTCCAGCAATAACACGCCGCGCCCCACGCCCTTCAACTGAGGCCACTTGTTGCTGTAGCAGTGAAAAAAGCCCGCTTGTTGCGGGCTTTTTCATTGGCGCTGTCTGCCAGTTGCAGCGTGCATAGACTGGTGATGCCAGTGGCTTGCTGTCTTCCACGTCGGCACATCCTGTTCATGTAGCAAAGCCGCTTTCGGCAAGACAAAGAGGTAAACCGCACTGGCTGTGCCATGTAAATATTTAATAAACCTGATATTAAACAATTGCAGTAGTAAACCGGCCGTGCAGAATAAGCGTTCTGTTATAGTCACGGCGGACAGTTCTACCGCTTTGGCATGCATACCACAGTTGCCAACCATGCTTATTGCATTGATTTTATCTGCAACGCACATGGCATAAAGTAAGATTTTCTGGCTACAAGTAACGGCGCTAAAACCTTTTAGTATTGCGTGTCGAGTTGTGCATTATCTTAATGCGGCAGTGAAACATCATTCTTTTCGGGGTTCACCATGACGATTACCAAAAAATTGTTGCTGACCTTGGCCATTGCCCTGGCCTGCATGTTGCTGGTGGGGGGCTATGCCATCAATGAGCTGCATGCCGCCCAGCAGCGCTTTGCCTATGTACAGAGCGAAACGCTGCCCAATCTGCGCGTGATGCAAAGCACCTTGCGTGCGGTGGCCGACATCCGGGCCAATACCCTGCGCCATGTGCTGGCCAATAACGCCGAGCAGAAAGCTACGGCGGAAAAGAATCTGGAAGATGCCGACCAGCGCTTTGACAAGCAGATGAACGATTACCACATCAATGACAAGGCCAGCGCCGAGGACCGTCAGCTGCTGGAGGCGGAAAAAGCCATGATGACGCAGTACCGCGAAGGGCGCAGCCGCATCCTGGCTCTCTCGCGCAGCAACCAGACCGAGCAGGCTTCCGCCCTCATCAACGGTGATTTTTCCCGCACCGCCGTGCAGCTGATGGAAGCGGTGCAAGCCCATTCCAAGTTCAATTACCAGCAGGCGGACCAGCTGGCTGCGGACAACGACCACACCTTCAATCAGGTACTGACCGTGGCCATCACCCTGATGGTGCTGGCCGTGGTGCTCACCAGCGTGCTGGCCACCTTGCTGTACCGCAATATCCGCAACGGGCTGAGCAATATTGAAAACACCATCGAGCAGGTCAGCCGCCAGCAGGATTTCCGCCTGCGCGCCAAGGCGGACAGCCAGGATGAAATCGGCCGTGCCGCCAGTGCCTTCAACCGTCTGCTGGAAAGCCTGCAAGGGGCCATGCGCCAGCTGGGTGATGGTTCTCGCCAGGTAAAGCATGCGGCGCAGGAGCTGTCACAAACTGCGGGTGAGGTGTCCATGGCTGCCGGTGCGCAAAGCGAGGCATCGGCCAATATTGCCGCCACCATCGAGCAGATGACGGTCAGCATCAACCACGTTGCCGCGCAGTCGGTGGAACAAAGCGACGGTGCCAAGTCGGCCCAGTCGCTGGTACTGGAAAGCAGCGGCATCATCGAACAGACCATCCGCGACATTCACCAGATTTCGCAGGTGGTGACGGTATCCGCTGGCAGCATTCACGAAATGGAAACCCATAGCGGCGAGGTTGCCACGGTCATCAACGTGATTCGCGACATTGCCGACCAGACCAATCTGCTGGCGCTCAACGCCGCCATCGAGGCCGCACGCGCTGGCGAACAGGGCCGTGGCTTTGCCGTGGTGGCCGACGAAGTGCGCAAACTGGCGGAGCGCACCACCAAATCCACCCAGGAGATTTCCTCCACCATTGAAGCCATGCTGGGTAATGCCGGCCATGCCACCATGCAAATGCAAAAGGCGGAGGAGCTGGTGAAGGTGGGCGTCACCCGTGCCGACCAGGCAGCAGATGCGATGCGCCGTATCGGCCAGCTGGCAGGGGCTGCCGTGCAAGGTAGCGATGCAGTAGCCGCTGCCATTCAGCAGCAGGGCGAGGCCAGCAATAATATTGCCGCCATGGTGGAGCGCACGGCCCAGGCGTCGGAAGAGGCCAGCGCCGCCGCGCAGAACACCGCGCAAAGTGCGGCACAGCTGGACCAGCTGGCCCGCATGCAGGCGGATATCCTGGCGCGTTATCAGGTATAGGGTACCTGACGCAGGCCTGGCACCGCAGGGTGTCAGGCCTTGGTATTGATCATCGAACCCAGGGTGCCGCCCTGGTTGACCGGCGGGTCGGTTTCCGGGCTGGTGGCGGCCGGAGTGGCAGGCGGGGTCTGGCGATTGGTGCTATTGGTTTTGGGGGTATAGCTGTTGTAATTGCTGACCGGGGAAATCGGCATGGCCATGGTGTGCTCCTGATAAACGGTAAATGGTGGCGATGGCTGCTGCCTTTGCAATTTTGATGCCAGCGCTATTTCTGCAAATTTGTTCTTTATAATCAGATCTTTACATTTCTTTACGCCCATTTTTTCCGCCCACTGGCAATCTTTGCCGCCCGGCGGCATGTCCTTGCCAAGCCAGCGCTGAGCGCGCAGTTCGCCTGCCGCCCCTGCAAGCTTCCGGCAGCATAACCAGACAAGTCCGCAATACATTCCAGCAACAGTGATGGAACTGTCCCTGCCACCCTGCTGTGATAGCAGGCTCTACCCTGAAGCGCATCCTGCCTGTTGCTGTAGTTAGCCGCTGTCCATCCGCGGCATGCAACAGCCCGCAGTGGCAAGACGCGCGCAGAACCTTGTCCGCTTTCCACAGGAGATCCGCCATGCTGCATGTCAACGGCCCGCGCTTATGGGACAGCCTGATGACCATGGCAACGATAGGTGCCACTGCCAATGGCGGTGTGCAGCGGCTGGCCTTGTCGGCCGAGGACTTTGCCGCACGTGCCCAGCTTGCCGACTGGTGTCATCAGGCGGGAATGAGCGTGGATAGCGATGCCATTGGCAATCTGTTTGCCCGGCGCGAAGGGCGGAACCCGCTGGCGGCACCGGTGGTGATGGGCAGCCATCTGGACAGCCCGCCTGACGGTGGACGGTTTGATGGCAGCGTGGGCGTACTGGCTGCGCTGGAGGTGGTCCGCAGCCTGAACGATGCCGGCATCACCACCGCCAGGCCACTGGAGATTGTGGTGTGGACCAATCAGCAAGGCAGCCGCTTTGCACCGGCCATGCTGGGTTCCGCCGTGTTTGCCGGTCTGCTGCCGCTGGCCAGCGCCCAGGTGGTGGAGGACATGTACGGCGTCAGCCTGGGTACCGCCCTGTCCGGCCACAGTGGCAGCCTGCCGCTGGGGCGGACGCTGGATGCCTATTTCGAACTGCATATCGAGCAAGGGCCCATTCTGGAACAGGCCGGGCTGGACATTGGTGTGGTCACCGGCAGCCAGGCCATTTGCTGGCTGGATGCCACGCTGGAGGGGCAGGCCGCGCACGCGGGCACCACGCCCATGGCCTTGCGCAAGGATGCGCTGTTTGCCGCGGCGGCCATGGTGTGCCAGCTGGAAAGGCTGGCAGCCGACTTTCAACCCGGCGGGCTGGTAACGGTGGGGCAGTTGCAGATTGCGCGGGCGGCACGCAACAGCGTACCCGGCCAGTTAAGCTTCAGCATCGACCTGCGTCACCCGGACGAAGACAGCATGCATGCACTGCGCAGCTATTGCAGCGAAAGCCTGCATGCCATCGCCCGGGCCCGCGGTATCGGGCTTACCCTGCGCCAGCGCTGGTACAGCCCGGCGGTGCATTTTGATGACAGCTGTGTGGCAGCCTTGCGTGAGGCTGGCAGGCAGTGGGGCTACCGCCAGCAGGACATGGTGAGCGGTGCCGGTCACGATGCCATTCATCTGGCTGCGCAATGTCCCAGCGCCATGCTGTTCATTCCCTGCCATCAGGGCATCAGCCATCACGAAGCGGAAAATGTCAGCCCGGAAGCGGTGAACCGGGGGGCCAATGTCTTGCTGCACGCAGTGTTGCAGCGTTCAAACCGGGATTGATTCGGCCTTCCCGGCCACGGCACTGTCGGCCAGTTGCGCCTGATTGCGCCCCTGCTGCTTGGCGCGGTACAGCATGCGGTCGCAGCAGGCCAGCAGGTCGCTCGCCTGTTGCAAGCCGGCAATGCTGGACACGGCCGCGCCCAGACTGATGGTGAGATGCTGCAAACCATCCGGCCGGTACTGGTGTGTCACTTCCAGTGCCGCCACCTGTTGCAACAGCCGCTGGGCAATGTGCCGTAGCTCATCCTGGCTGCCGCTTTGCAGCAGGATGGCAAACTCCTCCCCGCCATAGCGGAAGGCGCGGGCCTGACCGCTACGCAGGCAGCTGACCATGGCGCTGGCCACATCGGCCAGGATATGGTCGCCCGCCTGGTGACCGTAGTGGTCGTTATACGGTTTGAAATAATCGATATCCACCAGCAGCAAGGCAAAGGGGCGGCCATGCTGGCGCATTTGCTGCCAGAACTCCTCCAGCTGCACATCAAAGGCGCGGCGATTCCCCACCCGGGTGAGCGCGTCGGTGGAGGCCAGGGTTTGCAGGCGCTGGTTGAGCAGCGACAGTTCCTGCTTGCGCCGCCGCTGTTCCTGCGCGGCATAAAACGCCAGCCGCACGCTGGTGGTGGTGTTCCAGCTCATGAACAGGCAAAACAGCAGCACCGGCAGATACACCAGCGAGAACACCAGCAGCGGCTTGCTGTTGTGTGGATTCATCAGCGCCACATTACTGATGATGGCCAGCGAAATGGCCAGCGAACTGACCACCGCGCCCTTGAACGACACCCGAACACCCAGGTTGGCAAACACGATGAAAATGAGCGAGGCATACAGAAAGGTGGGCACGTCCGGCGAGTGGCTGCGCTTGAGCAGCTCGAACCAGGCCAGGGTGGCAATCAGGTCGTGCACCGGCATCAGCAGGTCCATCAGCAGCACATTGCGGCTGCGGCCGAACACCAGCCAGATATTGAACAGCGCAATCAGCAGCAGCACGCTGCGCACCAGCAGGGAAGCAGACGCCATGTCCGGAATCAGCAGCGCATCGGCCAGCACATAGGAAAAGAAAGCGAAGGCCGCAACGATATTGGTCAGCAGCAAAAAGGGACGGTGCTGACGCTGGATGTAATGCTCGAACTCCGGCCACAGGGCGGCGGGAATACGCACCCGCCAGCGGATGCGCATGGCGGCAAGCAGGTTGGCAACGACACTCATGGCGGCAACTTTTGCTGCCAGGCGGCAGCCGGCAAAAGACAGGGCCCAGTTTAGGACAAGCATCCTGCCCCGTCTAGGCAATCGTCATGACGACTGAAAGGTGCGCAGCACTAGCCGTTCAGTCTGGTAACAGTACATAGGTTTTGCGTACCGTTTCGCTGACTTCCCACACCCCGCTGCTGTTGGCCGGGAAGTACAGGGCATCGCCAGCGGCAATGTCAATCGGGCTGCCCTCATCCGGAATGAAGCGGCAGCGCCCCTGCACAAAATGGCAAAACTCGGCCTGCATGATCTGCCGCCGCCAGCGCCCCGGCGTGCATTCCCACACCCCGGTTTCCACCCCGTCCGGCCGTTCCACGGCATGCACCGCCACGGTGGACAGCGGCTCGCCCAGTGGCACGGCCACCGGAGTGGGGGCGGACAGGATGGCGTGGTGGCTGTCCGGCAAGTGGGTAATCGACATGGTGTGCTCCGGTAATGGGTGAGGAAATCGATAACACGGGCTTGGACCCGCTCACAAAACCCCCGATTCTGCGTTGCGCCGACTTGCCGTACTCACGGTACTGTCTGCGTCGGCGCGCCTTGACTCGGGTGCTCTACAAGGTTTTGTCAGCGGCGCTTACTGCATCAGCCCTTCCATACAGCTGGCCACGCGCATGGCCAGACGGCGTCGCCACGGTGCGCTGGCCGGGTTGTTCAGCGTGCGGTCTTCGCGCACAAAGCTGTTGATGATGGCGTTGTAACCCAGCCAGCGCAATGGCTCAGGTTCCCAGCGGCTGAGGCTGCCGGGCTGACGTACCCAGGGCTGGCGAACAAGCAGGCTGTCGCGCCCCAGCATCAGGTCGGCCAGGGTGCGCCCGGCCAGATTGGTGGCCCCCACGCCCTCGCCGCCATAGCCCCCGGCCCAGGCCACGCCTTGCGCGGCATCGCATACCATGTGTGGCTGAAAACGCCGCGCCACCCCGAGATTGCCACCCCAGCCATGGCTGATATCCACCTTGTCCAGCATGGGGAACAACTCCACCATCAACTGGCGGCGCAGCGCGATTTCGTCTGCTGTCAGGGTAAAGTCCTGGCGCAGCTTGCCACCAAAGCGGTAACCACCACGGGCACCGAATACCAGCCGGTTGTCGCGGGTGCGCTGGCCATAGCTAACCTGGCGGCTGTTTTCGCTGAAGGCTTCGCCGTGACGCAGGCCGATCTCCTCCCACAGCGCGTCGGACAAGGGTTCGGTGGCAATGATCAGGCTTTGCACCGGCAACTGGTATTGGCCGAAGGGCGGCAGGGTGGCGGCATAGCCTTCCACCGCCGGCACCAGCCAGCGCGCCTGCACCCGGCCTTGCGCGGTGTGCAGGCTGCCTGGCTGCCAGTGAGTGACGCGGGATTGCTCGTAAATCTGCACGCCCAGACGCTCTACACAGTCCGCCAGGCCGCGTACCAGCCGGGCGGGCTGAATGGTGGCCACATGCGGCGAATACACAGCGCCATACGGGGTGGCCAAGCACAGTCGTTCATTCAGCTGGGCGACATCCAGCCAGCGGTAGTCGTCCTCGCCATGGCCGTGGGTGCTCCAGTCTGCCAGTTGCTGGCGCAGGCGGGCTTCCTGCTCCGGGTAGCGCGCGGCACAATACAGCACCCCACCCTTGCGGTAGTGGCAATCAATGCCTTCGCGGGCAATCACCCGGCCCACTTCGTCCGGAATGTCATGCAGCAGCGTGCGGCTGAGGGCGCGTGCTTCCGGGTTCAGCCCGGCCAGCAAGCGGTCTTCGCCCAGCACTTCGCCAATCACCCAGCCACCATTGCGGCCGGAGGCACCAAAACCGGCAATTTCCGCCTCCAGCACTACCACGCGCAAATCCGGCACCTGCTGTTTCAGGTAGTAGGCAGTCCACAGCCCGGTATAACCGGCACCGACAATGGCCACATCGGCTTCGATATCGCCAGAAAGCGCCGGGCGCGGTGACAGGCTGTCACCCAGTTGTTCCATCCACAGGCTGATAGGGGGGCTGGCGGCCATCGTCGGTTCTCCCGTTATTGATGGCCCCAAGCTTATGCAGCGGGGTCGGCCTCTGTCGTCGCTGCGTGCCCGCGCGGAAAACGGCGCAGCCAGGCCGCGGGTGACAGGCCGGTATGCTGGCGGAAGCAGCGGTAGAACACCGACAGCGAGTTGAAACCGGCGGCAAAGGCCAGTTCGTCCATGCGTACCTTGCCGCTGGCGGGCAGGTGGTCCAGCACATGCTGTAGCCGCGCCTGGTTCACATAGCCGTAAAAGCTTTGCCCCAGCACCTGGTTAAGCAGGTAGGACAGCTGGTTGCGGCTGTAACCGGTGGCCGCCGCCACGGCGGCCAGATTGCAGTCGGCCTGCAGATAGGGCCGGGCCTGGCGGAAATAGCCGTGCAGTTCATCCGCCATGCGTCCCAGCTGGCGCGCCGACAGGCCCAGCTTTTGCAAGGGCTGCTGACTGGCCGGGCGGCCTTGTCCCTGCGGCCCTTGTTGCAGGGTGGCATATTCGCGCACCTGCCAGATCAGCCCGTCACGCACGGTGATGGCCTCGCTGCTGTGAAAGCACACCAGCCCCTTGCCGCCTTGCAATACCAGCTGGTACTGGATGAAGGCGGTATCGCCATCTACCCGGATGCGGTCGATATGCTCCAGCCGTTCCGTCTCGCCCTGCGGCAGGGAGGACAGCACGTAGTCGCGCAGCTGGCCGTGGTGGAATACCCGGTTTTGCAGGAAGTCGTGATAGGCAATATCGGGGTGGTACAGCGCCAGGATGTCCTCCAGCCGCCGCTGTTTCCACGCCAGGTGATAGCGCAGCACCACCTGGTGGGTGGCGGGCAGAAAACCCTGGCTGTCCGGTATTGATGGCTGGTGCATGATGGCGGGCGGTGAAAACAGGAAAAATCAATGTAGTGCAAAGCGCGGTGGCGGGCCAGTTTTACCCTGCCCGTCTCCCCGTTCACACCCCCAGCAGCAGCTGGCGCTGGCGCACAAACTGCTGGCAGGCCTGTATCAGCCACTGGGAGAACAGCTGCACCCGGCGGTCTTCCGGGTGCAGGCAGCGCAACACATAACGTGCCGGTGCGGCCACCGTGGCAGGGAGTAACTGTTGCAAGCGGCCTTGCTCCAGCAGTTCCAGCACCTGGGCGGCACGCGCCATGGCCACGCCCTGCCCCTGACAGGCCGCCGCCAGCGACAGGCTGGCCAGATTGTATTCCCGCTCCTGCCACGGCGCGGGGGCAAAGCGGAATTCCTCTGCCGCGCCTTGCTGCCAGCAGTCCCACTCGGCAAATGGCGGCGCACCGTCCCAGGCGGCGCTGTCATGCAGGCGCG
>NZ_JAELUD010000055.1:0-29582 GCF_016429185.1 Aquitalea sp. ASV11 | reverse complement strand
TTGCGTTCGTCTCGTGGGCTCGGAGATGTGTATAAGAGACAGATCCAGCACTTTGCCGGCAAGTTGCCCATCATGGGTGTCTGTCTTGGCCATCAGGGCATTGGCCAGGCTTTCGGTGGCAAGATCATCCATGCCAAGCAACTGATGCATGGCAAGGTGTCTCCGGTGCATCATCACGATATCGGCATGTTCCGTGGCCTGCCCAATCCGGTTAACTGCACCCGCTATCACTCGCTGGTGATCGAGCGCGAGTCCTTGCCGGACTGTCTGGAGATTACCGCCTGGACCGAAGATGGCGAAATCATGGGCGTGCGTCACAAAACCTTGCCGATTGAGGGTGTACAGTTTCACCCGGAATCCATCCTGACCGAGCACGGTCATCAGATGCTGGATAACTTCCTCAAGGAATTTGCCTAAGCAATATGGACAGCTCGCTGTTGCAGCGAGGTTCTTTCCTGTGCCGGCCTGCCTCGCATACCGGCCACTGTGAATCTAAGGATATCTGCATGCTTACCCCCCAGGCCGCGCTGAACCGGCTGATTGACGGCAACGAACTGTTTTTTGATGAAATGCTGGATCTGATGCGTCAGATCATGCGCGGCGAGCTGACCCAGGCCCAAACCGCAGCCATTCTGATCGGCCTGCGTACCAAAGTGGAAAGCGTGTCGGAAATTGCCGCTGCCGCCACCGTGATGCGTGAATTCGCCACTCCGGTGCCGGTATCCCGGCATGATCACCTGATCGACACCTGTGGCACCGGTGGCGACAAGAGCCATACTTTCAATATTTCCACCACCGCTGCATTTGTGGCTGCGGCCGCTGGTGCACGCGTGGCCAAGCATGGTGGCCGTTCGGTGTCGTCAAGCTCTGGTAGCGCCGATGTACTGGAACTGCTGGGCGTCAACCTGAACCTGACACCAGTACAGGTTGCGCGTTGCATCGACGAAATCGGTGTCGGTTTCATGTTCGCCCCCAACCACCACAGTGCCATGAAGCACGTGGCGCCCATCCGCAAAGAGCTGGGTGCGCGCACCATCTTCAACATCCTCGGCCCGCTGACCAACCCGGCCGGGGCGGATCATCAGGTGATGGGCGTGTTTCACCCCGACCTGGTCGGCATTCAGTCGCGCGTGCTCAAGCAACTGGGCAGCAAGCACGTGATGATTGTACATGGGCTGGACGGGCTGGATGAAATCACCCTCAGCGCCTGCACGCTGGTGGCCGAGTTGAAAGACGGTCGCATTGAAGAGTACACACTGGACCCTCGCGAGCTGGGCTTTGAATTCTTCGAACTCAAGGAAATCCAGGCCAGTACCGCCGCACAATCGCGCGACATTTTACTGTCGGTGCTGGATAATCAGCCCGGCCCGGCCTACGACATTGTCGTACTCAATGCCGGTGCGGCCATTTATACTGCCGATGTCTGTGCCAGCCTGAGCGAAGGCATTGCCCTGGCCCGCCAGGTTCTGAGCACAGGCAAGGCACGGCAAAAGCTGGACCAGTTGATTGCGCTCAGCCAGTCCCTGGCAGCTTGAGTCTTATACTTTCCTTTTCGCGGCCATCCGTCCCTGATGGCCGGTTTTACTGATTTTTGATTACGAGATTTTGCCTACCATCATGAGCACACCGTCCAAAGACATTTTCAAGGCCTACGATATCCGTGGCATCGTCGGCAAGACCCTGACTGTTGAAGTGGCACAGCAGATTGGCCACGCCATTGGCTCCGAAGCGCAAGTCCGCAAGGTGAAAGCCATTGTGATCGGTCGCGACGGCCGCCTGTCCGGCCCGGACCTGAGCGATGCACTGGCCAGCGGCATTCGCGCTGCTGGTGTGGATGTGATTGATGTGGGCCGCGTGGCCACGCCGATGCTGTACTTTGCCGCGTACGAACTGGGCACCCTGTCCGGCGTGATGGTGACGGGCAGCCACAATCCTCCGGATTACAACGGCTTCAAGATGATGCTGGCCGGGGACACCCTGGCTGGCGACGATATCCAGCGTCTGTACCAGCGCATCAAGGACAAGGACCTGAGTCACGGCGAAGGCGGCTACCGCACCCATGATATCGTGGACGCCTACCTGGACCGCATCACCAGCGATATCAAGCTGGAACGCAATATGAATATCGTGGTGGATTGCGGTAACGGCGTGGCAGGTGCTTTTGCTCCGGTACTGTTCCGCCGCCTGGGCTGCCGCGTACGCGAGCTGTTCTGCGAAGTGGATGGCACCTTCCCCAACCACCATCCGGACCCGGCCAAGCCGGAAAACCTGCAGGATGTGATTGAAGCGCTGGCCAAAACCGACTCCGAACTGGGTCTGGCGTTTGACGGTGACGGCGACCGCCTGGGCGTGGTCACCAAGGATGGCAACATCATCTGGCCGGACCGTCAGCTGATGCTGTTTGCCGCTGACGTGCTGGAACGCAACCCCAAGGCCAAGATCATCTACGACGTCAAATCCACCCGTCTGCTCAAACCGTGGATTCTGGAAAACGGCGGCGAGCCGGTGATGGCCCGTACCGGTCACAGCTTCATCAAGGCCAAGATCAAGGAAACCGGCGCACTGCTGGCCGGTGAAATGAGCGGCCATGTATTCTTCAAGGAACGCTGGTACGGCTTTGATGACGGCATGTACGCCGGCGTGCGCCTGCTGGAAGTACTCTCGCGCGTGGAAGACCCCAGTGCCGTGCTCAATGCCTTGCCCAACGCCATTTCCACTCCGGAACTCAACCTCAAGATGAAGGCCGAAGGCGAGAACCACGCGCTGATTGCCAAACTGCAAGCCTCGGCCAAGTTCGAAGGTGCTGACGAAGTGAATACGCTGGATGGCCTGCGCGTAGAGTACGCAGACGGTTTTGGCCTGGCGCGCGCATCCAACACCACACCGGTGATTGTGCTGCGGTTTGAAGCGGACAATGCAGAAGCGCTGGAGCGCATCAAGGCCGACTTCCGTCGCGTGCTGTCTGCCGCCACCGATGCCGCACTGCCGTTCTGAGTCGGCTTGACTGCGTGACTGCGTGACTGCGACCTGGAGCTCACCCTCCGCGCAATCCGCAAGATACAGACGTAGTACGGTAACGGTCGCTTGGCTATAATGGCGACCAAACCAGACTACCGAACCAGAATACAAGGGACATGGCAAGCCATGTCCCTTGTCATTACCGACAGGGCGAAACCCTACCCTGTCCAGAAAGGACAAGCATGTACGCACAGGCTGCCAGCAGCTTTAGCACCGTACGCGATCTGCTGCGTTTTGCGGTGTCGCGTTTCAACCAGGCCGGCCTCACCTATGGTCACGGCACCGACAATGCCCATGACGAAGCCGCCTACCTCATCCTCACCACGCTCAAGCTGCCGATCGACCGGCTGGAACCCTATCTGGACGCCCGCTTGCTGCCGACCGAAGTCAAGGACGTGGTAGACCTGATCGAACGTCGTGCCGAAGAAAAAGTGCCGGTGGCCTACCTCACCCACGAAGCCTGGCAGGGTGAGTTCAGCTTCTATGTGGACGAACGCGTGCTGGTGCCGCGCTCCTTCATCTACGAACTGCTGGGTGAACCGCTGCAACCGTGGATTGAACATCCAGAACTGGTACACCGCGCACTGGACTTGTGCACCGGCTCCGGCTGCCTGGCCATCCAGCTGGCACACCATTACCCGGATGCTGAAATCGACGCCGTGGACATTTCGCTGGATGCGCTGGAAGTGGCTGCCATCAATGTGCAGAACTACGGTCTGGAAGACCAGATCCAGCTGATTCACAGCGATCTGTGCGAAGGGCTGGAAGAGCCCTACGACCTGATCATCGCCAACCCGCCGTATGTGGATGCCGAATCGGTGGACGCGCTGCCGCAGGAATACCTGCACGAGCCGGAAATTGCCCTGGGTTCGGGCGAAGACGGCCTGGACGCCACCCGCGAAATCCTGCGCCGTGCGCCAGACCTGCTGACCGAGCATGGCGTGCTGCTGGTGGAAATCGGCCATAACCGTGACATGCTGGAAGAATGTTTCCCCAACCTGCCCTTCATGTGGATGGAAACCGCCAGCGGCGATGGCTTTGTCTTCCTGCTGACCCGCGACGACCTGATCAAGGGACTGGAGCTGGACGCTGCCGCTGAATAAGCCAGATGGCATCTATCGCACCTAATGAAAAAGCCGGACAGCGTCCGGCTTTTTGCATTCTGCAGCGCTGGCCTAGTGTGTAAAGCCGTAATTCCAGACCAGCAGGCTGCTGGTAAACAGCATGATCAGGCCGATGGCACAGTCCAGAATGCGCCAGCTACGCTCCTGCTGAAACAGCGGCGCCAGTTTGCTGGCAAAAAAACCGATACCGACAAACCAGCTGACCGAGGCGGTAATGCTACCCAGAATAAAAGACGGCGCAGACTGACTGCCGTATACCGAGGCCACGCTGCCAATCAGGATGACCGTATCCAGCCATACATAGGGGTTCAGCAAGGTCACCAGCAAAATGGTGCGAATCGCCTTTTTCCTGTCCCGCTCCACCGAGCCATCCAGTTTCAGTGCACCGGGATGCAGCGCCGCCCGGAATGACTTGAAACCCAGCCACAGCAAGAAACCGGCACCCAGCCAGGCAACGGTCTGTACAAAACCGGGGATGGCACCAATGATCTTGCCCATGCCCAATACACCGCAGCTGATGAGAATGACATCCGCCACAATGCAGATCAGCACAATGGGCAGAATGTGGCTACGCCCTATTCCCTGCCTGATGATGAAAGCATTCTGCGGACCGATTCCCACGATCTGACTTCCGGAAAGGCCCAGCGCGGCCAGATAAACACTCAAGTTGAACATGGATTTCCCGTAGCACTGTGGCCTGCCCGACTGCTGGCCAGACCTGCTTGATTGACAATGCCCACAGAGTAATGGCTTAGCGATAAAAAGTTAAACTAATATTTTTTATACATAATAAGAATTTCTAATTTCCAACCACAGACTCAACCGTGTGGTACTCCAGCAGAGCAGGCAATTCACGCTTCACGAAGTCGATCAATACCCGTACTGCCGGTGACAGGCCACGCCGGCTTGGATAAAGCATCACCAGCCGCCCATCACGCGGATGCCAGTCAGGCAGCACATGCTGCAACTGTCCGCTGGCCAGCTCCTGGGCGCAGGCATACAAAGGCAGGTTGGCAATACCGATACCGGCAAGTGCCGCCTGTTTCAGGGTGGGAATATGGTCGCTACGCAGCAAGACGTTCATCTGCACATCGCAACTCATTTCAGAATGGCCACGTAAACGCAAGACATCACTGCCCTCTCCTTGCGGCGCAAACAGCAAGGCATTGCACCCCGCCAACTGTTGCGGCTGCAGAACAGTACCTAATGCCAGGGCTGGCGCAGCCAGCAGCCCCCAGCGTGCTGTACACAGCGGAACCTGGATCAGACTGGAGGGTAACAAGGCATGATTGATACCGCGCACCACCACATCCACCCCCTCTTCCAGCAAGTCCACCTGGCGATTGCAAGCCTGTACGGCCAAGCGCACCTTGGGGTAATGCAGCATGAACTGCGGCAACAGGCGCGACAGCACCGCATCGGCAATCGCTACCGGCACACTCAGCCGTACCGTGCCGCTTGGTTCGTGCTGGCGTTGCCTGACTGCCTCTTCACCGGCGCGAGCCTCAGCCAGCATGGCCAGACAATGAGCATACAGTGCCTGACCGGCATCGGTCAGGCTCACTGCCCTTGGACCACGCTGCAGCAAGCGTGTCCCCAAGTGCTCTTCCAGCAGACTGACACGCCGTGACAGCCTGGATTTTGGCAGACCCAGCGCGCGTGCCGCAGCACTGAAGCCCTGGCGTTGCACCACTTGGGAAAACAGAAACAGATCATTCAGATCCAGTGGCAGTGCAGTCATTACCCCTCCTGTTTTCATCATCCTAATGTTCCATTGATAGAACGATAAACAAGACTTTTCTTATTTTTTTGTCCTATTTCACTGCCCATACTATCTCCACGCATCCAGGCCTTTAGGACAGCACTACCCAGTCAGGCCTCCTGACAAGCACATAACCTGCATGCGCACTCACTCACATACAAGGACTTCGCCATGAAACTTCGCCACATCCTGAACGCCACCCTGTTTGGCCTTGCCACCCTGTCTGCCGCCAGCATTTCCCTGCCAGCAGCTGCCGCGACAACCGTCGCCGCCACCCAACAAAACGCCAATCTCACCATGCTGTCGCGTGACAATGCCGTGCTGTTGCTGGTGGACCATCAGGTGGGCCTGATCAGCGGTGTGCGCGACACCACGGTTGGCGATCTGAAACATAACGTGGTTGCGCTGGCCAAGGCTGCGCGCACCCTTGGCGTGCCGGTGATCGTGACTGCCACCATGCCGGACGGCATGTGGGGCCCCACCATGCCGGAACTCACCGCCGCGCTACCCGGCGTGCAAGTGATCAGCCGCACCATGATCAATGCCTGGGATGACCCGAAAGTACGTGCCGCCATCGAAAAAACCGGTCGCAAGCAAATCATCGTGGCAGGTGTATCGCTGGAAATCTGCGCCAGCTTCCCGGCCCTGTCGGCTAAAGCCGCTGGCTACGACACCCGTGTCGTACTGGATGCCTCCGGCACCTTCAACGAAGCCAAACGTACTGCCGGCCTGCAACGCCTGCTGGGTGCCGGCATTCCGGTCACCGACTATGCCAGTGCAGCAGTAGAAATGCTGCGCAGCAATACCGACCCCAAAGCACACGATGTCTACGGCGACCTGGATATGCCGTTCGCCACCCTGGTATGGCAGATGCAAAGCGGCTTCACCAAGAAGTAAGCAGCTGCTGTGAGCCCGGCCAGCGCCTGTCTGCAGGCAGGCACTGGCCGCAGCGTACGCATCATCCGCATCACTTTTTAAAGCGAGGGGAACACCATGTCACAACATGAAAATGCCAACCTGAACATGCTGTCACGCGATAACGCAGTTGTACTGCTGGTCGATCATCAGGTCGGCCTGATCAGTGGTGTGCGCGACATTCCACTGGGCGATCTCAAACACAATGTGGTGGCACTGGCCAAGGCTGCGCGCACCCTGGGCGTGCCGGTGATCGTGACTGCCACCATGCCCGACGGCATGTGGGGCCCGACCATGCCGGAGCTCACCGCCGCGCTGCCCGGCGTGCAAGTGATCAGCCGCACCATGATCAACGCCTGGGATGACCCTAACGTGCGGGGCGCCATCGAGCAAACCGGTCGCAAGCAAATCATTGTGGCGGGTGTATCACTGGAAATCTGCGCCAGCTTCCCGGCCTTGTCGGCCAAAGCCGCTGGCTACGACACCCGTGTGGTACTGGACGCTTCCGGCACCTTTAACGAAGCCAAGCGTACTGCCGGCCTGCAACGCCTGCTGGGTGCCGGCATTCCGGTTACCGACTATGCCACCGCAGCGGTGGAAATGCTGCGCAGCAATGTCGACCCCAGCGCGGGTGAAGTTTACAGCGACATGGACATGCCGTTTGCCACGCTGGTATGGCAGATCCAGAGCGGATTCACCAAGACCTAAGCACCTGCAGTGAGCACGACCAGCACCCGCTTGAGGGCGCTGGCTGCCCACAGCCTCCCATCAAGCCAGACAGAGCAAATCCAACATGAAACAAGCAGACAAGGTAGCCGTAGTCACCGGTGGTTCCCGCGGCATTGGCGCAGCCATTGCCCGCAAGCTGGCCAGCCAGGGCGCGCAGGTAGTGATTGTGTATCGCAGTAATCAGCAACAGGCAGAACATGTTGTTGCTGACATCATCAGCCAGGGTGGCAAGGCGGTAGCCTGTGCTGCCGATGTCAGCCAGGAGTCGGCCGCGCGCGATGTACTGTCCAGCATTGCCACCCGTTTTGGCCGCATCGACATCCTGGTCAACAATGCCGGCGTGTTTGAAGGCCGCACGCTGGCGGATGTGGATGCCGAGCATATTGCCCGGGTGTTTGACGGTAATATGGGTAGCATGCTCTTGATGACGCGTCATGCCCTGCCGTTTTTTCCTGAGCACGGCGGCCGCATCGTCAACCTGTCCAGCAACCTGATCTACTCGCCACGCATAGGCACGGCCATTTACTCGGCCAGCAAGGCAGCCGTTTCGGTATTGACCCACGCCTACGCGCTGGAACTGGGGCCACGCGGCATTACCGTCAATGCGGTGGCGCCTGCGATGACCGAAACCGACATGACCGCAGCCACACCGTTGGCCCGCCGGGAAGCGGTGGCCAATGGCACCCCGCTGGGTCGCGTGGCACAGCCGGAAGATATTGCCGATGTGGTGGCATTTCTGGCCAGTGAAGATGCACGCTGGATTACCGGCCGTACCCTGCTGACCGATGGCGGCCTGACCGATGCCCTTTAACACGGCAACAGACATGCACGTTCTGACGGTTGAACTCACCATCAAGCCGGAAAGTCTGGCGAATTTCCTGCAAGAACTGCAGCAGTTCAGCCGCTATATTGTGCAGCAAGAAGCAGACTGCCTGCGCTTTGAAATCTTCCAGGACGACGACGACCCCTGCCGCATCCTGCTGCTGGAAGGCTGGAGCAGCCGGCGACATCTGGAAGAGGTGCAGTTGCAGCGCGCCTATTACCAACCTTATTTCGCCAGGGTGCAAAGCATGTTTGCCGCAGAGCGCCTGCTGCGGCACTGGCAAGCACTGCCACTCGAGCAAGGTTAAAGAACACGTTCAAGAAAACAGGCAGAGCAAGAGCAAAACCGGCAGCGGCCAGAACGCAGCAGGTTTTACCGTTGACGTTTAACCACGCTGCGGCCGTCCGGCCCGGCGGTATCAGGAAACAAGCACAATGACACGACTGAAGATTTCCGCCCCGGCCCAAGGCCAGCCACTCACCATCGGCAGTGGCTTTCAGGCCCAGCATTTTGGCGAACAGATGTTCAATGGGCTGATTGACCCGGTGGTGATGGTGGACCATTTCCACATGACCAGCCCCACCTTCGAACCACACCCCCATGCCGGGATTTCCGCCGTGACCTATATGTTCGAAGACGCCAGCAGCCCGCATGTCAATTACGACTCCATGGGCAACCAGGGACCCATCGTGCCGGGTGCCCTGCACTGGCTGGCCGCCGGGCGCGGCGCGGTGCATACCGAACAGCCGGAAGGCGCCAACCCGCATGTGCATGCACTGCAAATTTTCGTCAACCTGCCGGCCAGCAAGAAAATGCAGGCACCGTTCGCCGTGCATGCCGACCCGGCCGATATTCCGGAATACCTTGCACCGGGCGTGCGGGTGCGTATTGCAGCAGGCAGCAGCAACGGCATCCAAGCTGCCCACACTTCGGCATTGCCGGAAGCTTTTACCTTGCTGGATGGCTTTATTGATGCAGGCCAGCATTTCACCCATCAACTACCGCCCGGCTGGAATGCCATGCTCTACGCCATCGATGCGCCGCTACAGCTGAGTGCCGACGGACACAGCACCCACATCCCGGCCGGGTCGGCCATTGGCATCGGTATGGATGGCTCGGAGACGCAGGCTACCGACTTGCAGTTGCATGCCACTGAGAACTGCCATTTTGTCTTGCTGTCCGGCCCGGCGCTGCGCGAGCCGCTGGTCAAGCACGGCCCCTTCGTGATGAACAGCAGCGAAGAAATCAACGACCGCATCCGGGCGTATCAGCGCGGTGAGTTCGGACAATTGACCGAGGATTGGCTGCGCAACAGCCATCACCCCGCATGAACACGCCCAGCCAGCAGCCCGCCATGCAGGCCACCCACTGGCCGGCTGTACTGATTGCCATATTTGCCGGAGCCGCCGGGGCCTTCTGCCTTGGCAAAGTACCGGCAGTGCTGGGACTGTTGCGACAGGAACTGGGCCTGAGTCTGGTTGAAGGCGGCTGGATCGCCTCTGCCTTCAACAGCCTGGCGATCGTATTCAGCCTGTTCATGGGCCTGCTGCTGGTGCGCTGGAATGCACTGCAAGCAGGCATCATCGGCCTGCTGCTGTTGCTGCTTGGCGGCGCACTGGCGCTGCCTGCGCATGGCCTTGCCATGATGCTGGCCTCACGGGTGATCGAGGGCATCGGCTTCTTGCTGGTTTCGGTAGCCATGCCAGCTTTGATCGTCAGTCTGGCCAGCGATCAGGACAAACGCCTGACACTCAGCCTGTGGGCGGTAAACCTGCCGCTGGGTGCAGCCATCGGCATGCTGCTGACCCCGGCACTGGCCGCAGTTGGTGGCTGGCGTCTGGCATGGCTGGCCGGCATGGCACTGCAATTGCTGGCCTTGATGTTACTGCTGCTGTGCAGACCTGTTTTCCGGCAGCGCAGCGCGCAGTCATTACCAGGCACACCACAAACCGCAGCGCCGTTTTCAGTACTACGCCAGTCGGCGGTGTGGCGCCATGGCCTCGCCTTCATGCTGTACACCCTGATGTTGTGGGCGGTTTTTGTCTGGCTGCCAACCATGCTGCAAGCCCGGCCAGAACTGAGCACCAGCACCATCGCCCTGCTTTCGGCACTGGCGGTGGTAGCCAACATTCCCGGCAACCTTGCCGGTGCCTGGCTGCTACGCCGCGGCATGGCACGCGATACGTTGATATGCAGTGCACTGGGGCTGATGGGAGTGAGTGGCTTGCTGGCTTTCTGGCCTGGTTTGCCGGCGGATGCTGCCTATCTGCTGTGCCTGCTGCTTTCCTTTTGTGGTGGAGCGGTGCCGCCCGCTGCCCTGTCATCAGCGCACGGACTCAGCCGTGGCCCGGTACAGCTGGCTGTCTTGCAAGGCTATTTCGTGCAGCTGGCCAACCTGGGTCAATTGCTCGGCCCCTTGCTGCTGGCTGCCTTGGTGGCGGGCAGCACCGACTGGAGCGTGGCGCGCAGCCTGTTTCTGGCCGGAGTGCTGTTTGCGGCCTTCCTGTTTGCCATGCGGGCGCGCAGCCATTAGCATGAGCCACCTTGTTCAAGCGGGAGTGCGCGGTGCTGGACCCAAAACAACTGGAAGCATTGTCAGCGGTGGTGGAGTGCGGCGGTTTTGACAAGGCAGCACGCAAGCTGTTTCTGACCCAGTCCGCCATTTCGCAGCGCATTCGTCAGCTGGAAGAAAACCTTGGACAGCCGGTGCTCACCCGCACCAGCCCGCCCGCCCCCACCATCAGCGGCCGTTTGCTGTTACGCCATTACCAGCAGCTTTGCCTGATGGAGGGTGAGTTGCGAAACACCCTGCAACCGGATGCAGAAGACAGCAGCTTTACCACGCTGACGGTGGGTGTGAACGCCGACAGCCTGGCTACCTGGTTCCTGCCCGCGGTACAAAGCGTCATGCAGCAGCGCCGCCTGCTGATTGACGTGATGATGGACGATCAGGACTACACCCACGAGCTGATGCGTAGCGGCCATGTGGTGGGCTGTATCGGCACCCGCCCCACGCCGATCCAGGGCGGCGAGTGTCACTTTCTGGGCAGCATGCGTTACCTCTGCCTTGCCACGCCGGACTTTGCCGCTCGCTATTTTGCCGATGGTTTCACCCCGGCTGCGCTGGCCCAGGCTCCGGCCATCATCTTCAGCGGCAAGGACGACCTGCACAGCGAATTCCTGCAACAGTTTGCCGCATACGAAGGCAGCACGCCGCACCTGACCCTGCCCACGCCGCAGGGCTTTGTGCAGGCCACTCGACTGGGGCTGGCCTACAGCCTGCTGCCGGAGCTGATGATAGACGACGACCTGCACACCGGCCGCCTGATCAACCTGCTGCCCGGTCAGTACGTGGACCTGCCCTTGTACTGGCATCACTGGCGGGTGGAATCCTCACTGGCGCAGTCGCTAAGTGAGGCCCTGCTCCAGCATGCGGCGCAGGTATTGCGTCAACCAGCAACAGCCTGATTCCTGTACGGTGCCGGTTGACACTGTGCGGCGCGCAGCGCAAGATCACGCGCCCTGCTTGCATCCACCCGGAGAATCCATGGCAAACGATATCCCCAGCCCAGAACAGTGGGCAGCACTGGAAGCTGCCGCCCGCGCCGCAGCCCGTCAGGCCTATGTACCGTACAGCCGCTTTGCCGTTGGCGCCGCCATTCTGGACGAAAAAGGCCTGATCCACCCCGGCTGCAATGTGGAAAACGCCAGCTATGGCCTGGGCAATTGCGCGGAACGCACCGCCCTGTTTTCTGCCCGGGTGCTGCACGGGCTGCAACAGGTGATTGCTGTCTGCATCTATACCCCTACGGCCACTCCCACCTCCCCTTGTGGTGCCTGCCGCCAGGTACTGAACGAGTTTGGCCCGCACATGCTGGTGCGCAGCATCTGCGACGGCCAGGCCCGCATCGACACCACGCTGGACCAGTTGCTGCCACATGCTTTCGGCCCGCAAAACCTGACGGATGCAGCTGCATCCTGATTGTTCAGCAAGCTGTAGGTATAAAAAAACGGAAGCCCGAAGGCTTCCGTTTTGTTTTGCGGAGACACGAGACCCCGCAGTTTTTGTCAGCGGCGCTTAGCCCACCCAGCGACGTGCCGAGGCAAACATGCGGAACCAGGCACCGTTCTCGCCCCAGCTTTCCGGATGCCAGCTGTTCTGCACGGTGCGGAACACGCGTTCCGGGTGCGGCATCATGATAGTGAAGCGGCCATCGGCGGTGGTGACACCGGTAATGCCTGCCGGCGAACCGTTCGGGTTCAGCGGGTATGTTTCGGTCGGCTTGCCGCTGAAGTCCACATAACGCAGCGCGGTGATCACGTCGTCCTGTGCACCCGGGGCAAACACGGCACGGCCTTCACCGTGGCTGACCACTACCGGCAGCTGGCTACCTACCATGTCGGCCAGGAAGATGGATGGCGATTCGGTGACTTCCACCATGGTGAAGCGGGCTTCGAACTGCTCGGACGCATTGCGCTGGAACTTCGGCCAGTGCTGGGCACCCGGAATGATGCCGGACAGATTGGACATCATCTGGCAACCGTTGCACACGCCCAGTGCGAAGGTATCAGCACGCTGGAAGAAGGCTTCAAACTGCTCGCGGGCACGCGGGTTGAACAGCACGCTCTTGGCCCAGCCTTCACCGGCACCCAGCACGTCGCCGTAGCTGAAGCCACCGCAAGCAGCCAGGCCCTTGAAGTCGGCCAGCGACACGCGACCGCTGATGATGTCGCTCATGTGCACGTCAACTGCCTGGAAACCGGCACGGTCGAATGCAGCAGCCATTTCCAGCTGGCCGTTCACACCCTGCTCACGCAGGATGGCCATGCGCGGACGCGCGCCAGTGGCAATGAACGGTGCGGCCGGGTTTTCTTCGGTATCAAACGACAGCTTGGCAAACAGGCCTTGCGACTGGGTGTCGGACAGCAGCAGGTGCTCGCTGTCGGCGCAGGCCGGATTGTCACGCATGCGTTGCAGGCGATAACTGGTTTCGCTCCAGGCCTTGTGCAGGTCCACACGGCTTTCGTTGAACAGCTCTTCGCCGTGATGATTGATGATCAGGCGGTCCTTGCTGTTGATCTTGCCCAGCACGAACAGCTCGCGGCCAATACCTGCAGCCATGAAGCGGGAAATCACTTCGGCGGTATGCGACTTCTTCACCTGCAGCACGGCGCCCAGTTCTTCATTGAACAGCACACGCATGATGCGGCCATGTGCTGCGGCTTCCGGGGTGGGCTGTACAAAATCGTCGATCAGGCGCTGGGTGTTCTTGCGCTCGATCACCAGCTCTTGCAGGTCTACCGTCAGGCCCACGTGACCGGCAAACATCATTTCCGCCAGCGTGGCGAACAGGCCGCCATCGGCACGGTCGTGATAGGCCAGCAGCATGTCGTCACGCAGCAGGGTTTGCACGGTATTGAAGAAGGAAGCCAGCTGGGCCGGGCTTTCCACGTCCGGCGCACGGCCTTCCATGGCTTTCCATACCTGACCATAAATGGAGCCACCCAGTCGGCAGCGGCCATAGCCCAGGTCCACCAGGATGATGTCGGTGTCTTTTTCGTTGCGCAGCTGCGGGGTAACCGTCTTGCGCACGTCCTCCACCGGGGAGAAAGCAGTGACGATCAGCGAAACCGGTGCAGTCACCGACTTCTTCTCGCCGTTTTCTTCCCATACCGTCTTCATCGACAGCGAGTCCTTGCCCACCGGAATGCTGACGCCCAGGTCCTGACTCAGTTTCGATACTGCTTCCACGGTTTCGTACAGGCGGGCATCTTCACCCGGATGACCGGCAGCAGCCATCCAGTTGGCGGACAGCTTGATGTTGCCGATGTGGCTGACAAAGCTGGCGGCAATATTGGTGAGCGATTCACCAATGGCCATGCGACCGGAAGCGGCAGCGTTGAACAAGGCAGTCGGCGTGCGCTCGCCCATGGCCATGGCTTCGCCACGGTAGCTGTTGAAACCCATGGTGGTGACGGCAACGTCGGCCACCGGCACCTGCCACGGGCCAACCATCTGGTCGCGCGCGGTCATGCCGCCCACCGAGCGGTCACCGATGGTGATCAGGAAAGACTTGTCAGCAACCGCCGGGTTACGCAGCACACGGTAGGCGGTTTCCTTCAGCGGGAAGCGCGAAGCGTCGAACACGCGGAATTCCAGCGGCACGGTCTTCACGTCGCGGGTCATGCGCGGCGGCTTGCCCAGCAACACTTCCAGCGGCATATCCACCGGGTTGTTGTTGAAGTGATCGTCGCGCACTTGCAGGTGGCCATCATCGGTAGCCACACCCAGTACGGCAAACGGACAGCGCTCGCGTTCGCAAATGGCGGTAAAGCGGTCCAGGTCCTGCGGCAGGATGGCCAGCACGTAACGCTCTTGCGATTCGTTGGACCAGATCTGCATCGGGGTCATGCCCTTTTCTTCCAGATGCACCTTGCGCAGGTGGAAGATGGCACCGCGGCCGGCGTCGTTCACCAGTTCCGGGAAGGCATTGGACAGGCCACCGGCACCCACGTCGTGAATGGACACGATAGGGTTGTTGGCACCGTACTGCCAGCAGCGGTCGATCACTTCCTGACAGCGGCGTTCGATTTCCGGGTTGCCGCGCTGTACCGAGTCGAAGTCCAGGTTTTCGCTGTTGGCACCGGTATCCATGGAGGACGCCGCGCCACCGCCCAGACCGATCAGCAGGCTGGGGCCACCCAGCTGGATCAGCAAGGCGCCTTCCGGAATTTCATTCTTGTGGATCTGTTGCTGCTGAATGCTGCCCAGGCCACCGGCAATCATGATGGGCTTGTGGTAGCCGCGCATTTCGCCGTCGACAACTTCTTCAAAGGTACGGAAGTAGCCGGTCAGGTTGGGGCGGCCGAATTCGTTATTGAAGGCAGCGCCGCCAATCGGGCCGTCCAGCATGATTTGCAGGGCGGAGGCAATGCGACCCGGGCGGCCGTATTCGGCCTTGTCTTCGCTGTACACTTCCCACGGCTGCACAAAGCCCGGAATGTTCAGGTTCGACACGGTAAAGCCGGTCAGGCCAGCCTTGGGGCGCGAACCGCGACCGGTTGCGCCTTCGTCACGGATTTCACCACCGGAGCCGGTGGAAGCACCCGGGAACGGGGAAATGGCGGTCGGGTGGTTGTGGGTTTCCACCTTCATCAGGATGTCGGTCGGTTCGGTGGTGAAACCGTACTCGGCCGTTTCCGGTGCCGGGTAGAAGCGGTCGATGAATGCGCCTTCAATCACCGAGGCATTATCCTTGTAGGCCACCAGCGTGCCTTCCGGATGTGCGTCATGCGTGTCACGAATCATGCGGAACAAGGACTTGCCCTGCTCTACGCCGTCGATCACGAACTGCGCATTGAAAATCTTGTGACGGCAATGTTCCGAGTTGGCCTGGGCAAACATCATCAGTTCAACGTCGGTGGGATTGCGGCCCATGCGGGTGAAGTTTTCCACCAGGTAGACGATTTCGTCTTCGGACAGCGCCAGGCCCAGCGAGCGGTTGGCGGCTTCCAGTGCGGCACGGCCACCGGCCAGGATATCCACGCTGGTCAGCGGCTGCGGGTCCATGTGGACGAACAGCTTGTCGGCATCATCCAGCGAGCCCAGCACGGTTTCGGTCATGCGATCGTGCAAGAGGCCCGCCAGAACCTGACGAGCCTCTTCACTTAAAGATACACCGGCGGTGCTTACCCAGTAAGCGGTGCCGCGCTCGATCCGCAGCACTTGTTCCAGCCCGCAATGGCGGGCAATATCGGTAGCCTTGGAGGCCCAGGGGGACAGCGTACCCAGTCGTGGCGTCACCAGGAACAATTCGCCCTGCGGCGCTTCGGCGTAAGGCGCCTCGCCGTAGTTGAGCAACTTGCCCAGAATGCCTTGCTGTTCGGTCGAGAGTTCGCTTTCGCTCTCGGCAAAATGCCAGAATTCGGCTTTCAGGCTGATCTCGGGCAAACCGGCCTCTTGGGCGGCAGCGAGAAGTTTTTCAAGACGAAACTGGGACAGGGCAGCACCGCCCCGCAGCTTGAGAATGGTCGACATGCAACACTCGCGACAAGTATCAGGAAAGCGCGTCATAATACAGCAAAACAGGCCGTACATTAAGGCCATTCTGCGGCGAATGTCGGGCTATCAATCGTCCACAGCGCATTTACGGAACAATAAAGTCACCGCAAGGAGCACCTGAGCATGAAAAAAATCGAAGCCGTGATCAAACCCTTCAAACTGGATGAAGTACGTGAGGCCCTGTCAGACCTTGGCATCAACGGCCTGACCGTCACCGAAGTCAAGGGTTTTGGCCGCCAGAAAGGCCATACCGAACTGTATCGCGGTGCCGAATACGTGGTGGATTTCCTGCCCAAGGTCAAAGTGGAAGTGATTCTGGCGGATGATCTGGTAGACCGCGCCATCGAAGCCATCGTGGCAGCCGCCCGTACCGGCAAGATTGGTGACGGCAAGATTTTTGTCACTGCCGTCGAGCAAGTGGTGCGTATCCGTACCGGCGAAACCAACGAAGACGCGATTTGATCAGCCCGCGCCATCCCGCCCACCCGGATGGCAGGCAAACAAAAAGGCCGCAAACGCGGCCTTTTTTGCATGCTGCATCAGGAATGGCTTACTTCCATACCTTCCACCACGGCATTTCTTCCACCTGCCACGGCTGGGTCAGATAGGCACTCTTGGGGTAGTTCAGCGCCAGCACGCGCTTGGCATCGTCTCCCAGCTTGGTCATGCCCAGCTTGTCGTAAGCCACCGACATCAGCGCCAGTGCTTCTTCCGGATACTTGGTGTTGGAATACTCCTTCACCACGTTCTGCGCACGGTTGGCAGCCGCCAGGTAAGCGCCGCGCTTCATGTAGTAACGCGCCACGTGCATTTCGCCACCACCCAGCGCATCCACCAGACGGTTCATCTTTTCCAGCGCATCCGCACTATACTTGCTGTTCGGGAAGCGCGTGGTCAGCTCGCGGAAGGCAAGGAAGGATTCGCGGGCGGCTTTCGGGTCGCGCTCGCTCATGTCCTGGCCAGCCCACTTCGACAGCATGCCCTGGTCGTCGTTGTAGTAGACCAAACCCTTCAGGTAGTACACGTAGTCCACATTCGGGTGGGCCGGGTGCAGCTTGATGAATCGGTCGGCGGCAGCGACAGCCAGCTCGGGTTCGTTATCCTTGTAGTGGGTGTAGGCCAGGTCCATTTCGGCCTGCTGGGCATAGCGACCATAGGGGTAGCGCGCTTCCAGCGTTTCGTACAGCTTGACAGCACGGGTATAATTACCGCTGTTCAGTTCATCCCGAGCTTCCGAGTAGAGCTTTTCCACGGTCCAGCCGCGCGTTTCGTCGTAGGTTTCCGTGGTTGCACAACCGGCAAGCCCCATCACCAACATTGCTGCTACAACGTATCTTTTCATGACCGATCCTTACTATGACTCGGAGGATTATAGCGATATCTCGGAAAACGAGGTATCTGCAAGTCAACAGCTGGAGGTTCCGCTATCCATGGGTAGCGAACGCCTCGATGCAGCTCTTGCCAAACTCCTCCCCGATTACTCCCGCAGCCGCCTGACCCAATGGATCAAGGATGGCCATGTACTGGTGGACGGCAAAGTCGTCCCCCCGAAAACCAGGCTGCTGGGTGGCGAAAAGCTGGACGTTACCATTGTTCAGTCAAATGAAGAAATGGCTTACCAGGCGGAAGCCATGGATTTGCCCATTATTTACGAAGACGACCACATCCTGGTGGTGAACAAACCGGCCGGTCTGGTGGTGCATCCGGCCAGCGGCAACTGGACCGGCACCCTGCTCAACGGCCTGCTGCACCACTGCCCCGCGCTCGCCCATGTGCCGCGCGCCGGCATTGTGCACCGGCTGGACAAGGACACCTCCGGCCTGATGGTGGTGGCCAAGACCGTTCCCGCACAAACCGAACTGGTCCGCCAGCTGCAAGCACGCACGGTAAAGCGCATTTACCGCGCCATTGCCGATGGCGTGGTGCCGTTTGACGGCACCATCAGCACCCAGATTGGCCGCGACCCGCACAACCGCCTGAAAATGGCGGTGCTGAAGTTTGGCGGCAAGCCTGCCATTACCCATGTGCGCGTGCTGGAACGCTTCGACAGCCATTCCTATATCGAATGCAAGCTGGAAACCGGCCGCACCCACCAGATTCGCGTGCACATGCGTGAAGCCCGCCACCCTCTGGCCGGTGACGCCGTATACGGCAACCCGCGCCACAAAATGGACGACTACGTGGCCGACGCGGTCAAGCTGCTGGCCCGTCAGGCCTTGCACGCTTACAAGCTGGCGCTGGTACACCCGGCCACTGGGGAAGAGCGCAGCTGGCAAGCCCCCATCCCGGATGACTTCATGCACCTGCTCAACACCCTGCGCGGCGAAGGCGGCGAACGGCTGGAACAGGCCGTCCCGGGTGATGAAGGCGACGAAGAAGACTGGGACGACGAGGATGATGAAGACGACGATGGCGACATCGAGGTGATTTATGTCCGTGACTGACGCTGCCAGCCCGTGGATCAAGGCCGACTGGCCCGCCCCGGCCAATGTGCACACTCTCATCACCACCCGTCAGGGTGGCCACAGCCTGCAGCCGTTCAACAGCTTCAATCTGGGCAGCCATGTCGGGGATGATGCCGACGCCGTGGCCGCCAACCGCGAACTGCTGCGCAGCCACCTGCCGGACGAACCGGCCTGGCTGAACCAGGTGCACGGCACCCATGTGGTGAATGCCGCCGAAACAGGCGACACCCTGCAGGATGCCGATGCGAGCTACAGCACCACGCCCGGCAAGGTATGCGTGGTGATGACGGCAGACTGCCTGCCGGTATTGCTGTGCAATGACGCCGGCAGCGTGGTGGCGGCAGCGCATGCCGGCTGGCGCGGCCTGTGCGATGGCGTGCTGGAAGCCAGCGTGGCCGCCACCGGCGTGGAAGCCTCCAGCCTGATGGCCTGGCTGGGCCCGGCCATCGGCCCGGATGCGTTTGAAGTAGGCGCCGAAGTCCGCGCTGCCTTCATGGCGCAGGACCCGGCAGCCGAGCACGCCTTTGAAGCCATTGGCGAAGACAAATACCTGGCCGACATCTACCTGCTGGCACGCCAGCGACTGGCCGCGCTGGGTATTGACCGGGTATACGGTGGGGATTTCTGCACCGTCATCGACCGCGAGCGTTTTTTCTCCTATCGCCGCGACAAGATCACCGGCCGCATGGCCAGCCTGATCTGGCTGCAAGCGCAAGACTGAGCAAGCAACCACCCCCAACGGCAGCCCGCCCCGCGCTGGCTGCCGTTTTTTCATGCCATCTTGCTGGCAGGCAATGCAGAAAAAGATGAAACGTCATCAATTTTTCATGCCAAAGGCGTAGCGCCTCCGCAACACAGGGCCGACACCATATCTTGTGGTAAATCTGCAGCAGCACCCAGATGCTTGTCTTTACTGGGTTTCTTGCCAACGGCAAAAGCCGACACCCAAGGCTCAAAAATTTCCTATACCGCTGCAAGCCTTATCTGGCGCGGATTTCACATTTTCTGATGCACTGTCAAGACTTGCCCATACCGCAACAGACCACTAGAATTTGGGCCAACTTAGCAGTACAAACATACATATTGTGTTTATTCACAACGAACACACAGCTTTTCAACAGACTTGTCCACAGCCCTGCCCGGCCTGCCCGGCAGCCGCAGCGCGAAGGACGCAAACCACCCAAAGAGGGCTCCATGCAACTGACCACCTTTGAAGGGCAAACCGCCGCCGAACTCGGCCGTGCCGCCGCCCCCCAGGCCGACTTCAGCCACTACAAGACCATTCGTCGCAATGGTGCCGTAGTGGCATTCGAGCCGGTCAAGATCTCCATCGCCATGACCAAGGCATTCCTGGCTGTGATGGGGCATCAAGGCGCCACCTCCGCCAGCATTCGTGACAAGGTTGCCCAGCTGACCGAACTGGTGGTCAACGCCCTGATGCGCCGCAAGCCTGAAGGCGGTGCCATTCATATCGAGGACATCCAGGACCAGGTAGAACTGAGCCTGATGCGCTTTGGCGAACACGACGTGGCCCGCGCCTACGTGCTGTACCGCGAACAGCGCTCGCAAGAACGCGCCGCCCGTGGCGAAGCGCTGACCCAGATCCAGATCAACGTCATCCGCAAGGATGGCCGCAAGCAGCCGCTGGACATTGCCCGCCTGCGCGCCGGCATCGAATCCGCCGCCCAGGGCCTGGCCGGTATCGACATCGACGCCATCCTGTCCGAAACCCTGAAGAACATCTACGACGGCGTATCGCTGGACGAAGTGAACAAGTCCGCCATTCTGGCCGCCCGTTCCATGATCGAACAGGACCCGGCCTACGACTACGTCACCGCCCGCCTGCTGCTGGACAGCATCCGTCTGGAAATCATGGATGAATCGGTAAGCCAGGAAGAAATGGCCGAGCGCTATGCCGAGTACTTCCCGCAATTCATCAAGAAGGGCATTCAGGCCGAACTGCTGGACGAAAAACTGGCCGAGTTCGACCTGAAAAAACTGGGTGCCGCCCTGGACGCCAAGCGCGACCTGAAATTCGGCTACCTGGGCCTGCAAACCCTGTTCGACCGCTACTTCCTGCACATTGACGGCACCCGCATCGAAATGCCGCAGGCCTTCTATATGCGCGTCGCCATGGGCCTGGCACTGAACGAAGTGAACCGCGAAGCCCGCGCCATCGAGTTTTACAACGTGCTGTCCAGCTTCGACTTCATGTCGTCCACCCCCACGCTGTTCAACTCCGGCACCCGTCGCAGCCAGCTGTCCAGTTGCTACCTGACTACCATTGCCGACGACCTGGACGGCATTTACGAAGGCCTGAAGGAAAACGCCCTGCTGTCCAAATTTGCCGGCGGCTTGGGCAACGACTGGACCCCGGTCCGCGCCATGGGCTCCCATATCAAGGGCACCAACGGCAAGTCGCAAGGTATTGTTCCCTTCCTGAAAGTGGTGAACGACACCGCCGTGGCCGTGAACCAGGGTGGCAAGCGCAAGGGCGCGGTATGTGCCTACCTGGAAACCTGGCACGCCGACGTGGAAGAGTTCCTGGAACTGCGCAAGAACACCGGTGACGACCGCCGCCGCACCCACGACATGAACACCGCCAACTGGATTCCGGACCTGTTCATGAAGCGTGTGATGGAAGGCGCGGAATGGAGCCTGTTCTCCCCGTCCGAAACCCCGGACCTGCACGACCTGTACGGTGCCGCCTTCGAAAAACGCTACCAGCACTACGAAGCCATGGGCGAACGTGGCGAGCTGAAAGTGTACAAGCGCATTCCGGCCCTCAGCCTGTGGCGCAAGATGCTGACCATGCTGTTTGAAACCGGCCACCCGTGGGTTACCTTCAAGGACCCGTGCAACATCCGCAGCCCGCAACAGCACATGGGCGTGGTACACAGCTCCAACCTGTGCACCGAAATCACCCTGAACACCAACGACGACGAAATCGCCGTGTGCAACCTGGGCTCGGTCAACCTGGCCGCCCACATGGGTGCCGATGGCAAACTGGACGCCGAGAAGCTGCAACGCACCATCCGCATCGCCCTGCGCATGCTGGACAACGTGATCGACATCAACTTCTACCCGGTGAAGAAGGCACGCAACTCCAACCTGAAGCACCGTCCGGTGGGCATGGGCATCATGGGCTTCCAGGACTGCCTGCACATGAAGCGTGTACCGTACGCCTCGCAGGAAGCCGTGGAATTTGCCGACGAATCCATGGAAATGGTGGCCTACTACGCCTACTGGGCAGGCACCGAACTGGCCGAAGAACGAGGCCGCTACCCGTCGTACAAGGGCAGCCTGTGGGACCGTGGCCTGCTGCCGCAAGACAGCATCAACCTGCTGGCAGCCGAACGCGGCGGCTATCTGGAAATGGACCGCACCGAACGCCTGGACTGGAACGCCCTGCGTGAACGCATCAAGCAACACGGCATGCGCAACTCCAACACCCTGGCCATCGCCCCGACTGCCACCATCGCCAACATCATTGGCGTGTCTGCCAGCATCGAGCCGACCTACCAGAACCTGTTTGTGAAATCCAACCTGTCCGGCGAATTCACCGTCACCAACGAATACCTGGTGCGCGACCTGAAAAAAGCCGGCCTGTGGGACGAAGTGATGGTTGCCGACCTCAAGTACTTCGATGGCAGCCTGGGCCGCATCGACCGCATTCCGGCCGAGCTGAAAGCCATTTACGCCACTGCCTTCGAAATCGACCCGAAATGGCTGGTGGAAGCGGCATCGCGCCGTCAGAAATGGATTGACCAGGCCCAGTCGCTCAACCTGTACATGGCTGGCGCATCCGGCAAGAAACTGGACGACCTGTACAAGCTGGCGTGGATTCGTGGCGTGAAAACCACCTACTACCTGCGCACCCTGGCAGCCTCCAGCGCCGAGAAATCCACCGGTCGCGGTGGTGAGCTCAACGCCGTAGCCAGCGGCCTGAACCCGGCCTACAACGCCGCCGCCGAACAAAGCGCCCCGGTCGCCGAAGTGGACAACACCCCGGCCACCGACGCCAAGTTCTGCAGCATTGACAATCCAGACTGCGAAGCTTGCCAGTAAGGCAAGCAAGCAGGATGGATTGATGCGAAGCAACAATCCGGATGACACCGGAGCAAAGCGACGGTGTCCAGCCCGCAGGGCGTGCGAAGCTTGCCAGTAAGGCAAGCAAGCAGGATGGATTGACGCGAAGCAAACTGGCCGCTCACCCGGCCAACCCATTTCCAAACCGCTTGTCCGCAGGCGGTTTCAGAATGGGGAAGTGTAAAAGCAAACAAGATGGCAGCCAGCCCGCGGCCAGCCATCATCTGAGCCAAGCCCACAAGGCCTTAACAATCAGAGATGCCCATGACACTTCAGGAATTTTTCAAACAATACAGCCAGGCCTATTCGGCACTGGATGCAAAAGCCGTCTACGCCATGTTCACCCGCCCTTTTGTGGCGGTATTTCATGGCCAGACGGCGGTTTTTGGAGAACGCGATACCGACGCCCTGTACCAGGCCACCGTCGGCATCCTGGATTACTACCGTGACCAGGGCGTCACCAGCGCCAGCTGCTATCTGGCCGAAGTGTTGCCCTTTGGCAGCGACCTGGCCAGCGTGAAAGTGCGCTGGACCGCCAAGCGCGACCAGGCCGAACCGTGGATGTTTACCACCGCCTACCACCTGAAACGGGAAGACGGCCAATGGCGCATCTACGGCGTGGCCCAGTACGAAGAACACAGCCACCCGGCCCACTAAGCCGGACGGGCTTCTCAAGCCGGTTGGCCCACCAGCCGGCTTCGGAAGCAAACCACAACGGGGGACACCGGCATGAGCACCACCCTATTTTGCAGCGCCAGCCGCGCCGCACAGCACCCGGAACAAGACCGCTACCGCAAGCTGGGCCTGGTGCTGGTAGACCTGCCCGAAGCGCTGCGCGAAACGCCAGCCGGCCCCCGTACCGCCATCCGCATCATGCGCCAGAGCGCCATGCAGCTGGAACAAGCACCCGGTCAGCCCGACAGCAGCACCAGCACGCATGCCCTGCCCGGCGCGCAATACCAGATCCAGCCAGCCGCCCCGCAAGGCGTAGCCGGCAAATAAACACGGAGAATGCAAAACATGTTGAGCTTTGACGACACCCCGGTACAAAAACCCAGCGTAGCCCCCACCGACAGCAACAGCGCAGGCCGCGTCAACGCCGTAGACAAGAAAGTCATCAACGGCACCACCGACGTCAACCAGCTGGTACCGTTCAAACACAAATGGGCCTGGGAAAAATACCTGGCCCAATGTGCCAACCACTGGATGCCGCAAGAAGTGAACATGCAGCGCGACATCGAACAATGGAAAACCGGCCAGCTGACCGAAGACGAAATGCGCATCGTCAAGCGCAACCTGGGCTTCTTTGTCACCGCCGACAGCCTGGCCGCCAACAACATCGTGCTGGGCACCTACCGCCAGATCACCAGCCCGGAATGCCGCCAATACCTGCTGCGCCAGGCCTTTGACGAAGCCATCCACACCCACGCCTACCAGTACATCGTGGAAAGCCTGGGCCTGGACGAAGGCGAAGTGTTCAACGCCTACAACGAAATCAAATCCATCCGTGACAAGGATGAATTCCTGATTCCCTTCATCGACGTACTGTGCGACCCGGCCTTCAAGACCGGCACCCTGGAAAACGACCAGAAGCTGCTCAAATCGCTGATCGTGTTTGCCTGCATCATGGAAGGCCTGTTCTTCTACGTCGGCTTCGTGCAAATCCTGGCACTGGGCCGTCAAAACAAGATGACCGGCGCTGCCGAGCAGTACCAGTACATCCTGCGTGACGAATCCAGCCACTGCAATTTCGGTATCGACCTGATCAACACCATCAAGCTGGAAAACCCGCAGCTGTGGACCGAAAGCTTCAAGGCCGAAATCGTCGAGCTGTTCAAGCACGCCGTAGAGCTGGAATACGCCTACGCCGAAGACACCATGCCGCGTGGCGTGCTGGGCCTGAACGCCAGCATGTTCAAGGAATACCTGCGCTTTATCGCCAACCGTCGCATGCAGCAGATTGGTCTGGACCAGTTGTTCCCGGGTGTGAACAACCCCTTCCCGTGGATGAGCGAGATGATTGACTTGAAGAAGGAGAAGAACTTCTTTGAGACCCGCGTGACGGAGTATCAGACTGGCGGGGCGTTGAGCTGGGATTGATTTGACATAAACCATTGACGATTATTAATGACAAAGGCACACTCGCGAGTGTGCCTTTGTCATTTTGGAACCATAATGAAAAGCAATCTCTACACATTATCAAAAGTATTTACTGACCGAATTTTTAGAATTCCAGACTATCAAAGAGGATATGCTTGGAAAGATAGAGAAATTCAAGATTTTTGGAATGATATAATCAACTTACATGATGAAAGGTTTCATTATGCAGGCGTTATAACACTTGAGGAAGTTCCACTAGATATTTATAAACACTGGGCAGACGACTCATGGATAATTAGATCAAAAAGCTACGAGCCTTATTTCGTTGTTGATGGCCAGCAACGATTAACAACATCAATAATATTACTTCAATCCATTATCGACACCCTGGCAGATGACGAAAGTATCAACTACACACCGAAAAATAAAATAATTGATCGATTCATTTTCGAATCAAGAGATGGCGGAATCTCACATTCATTCTTGTTTGGCTACTCAGATGACCTTCATAGCTATGAATTTTTAAAATCAAAGATTTTTGCAGTTTATGGAAAGCAATTATCTGAAAAGGAAGAAACTGTTTACACCGCAAATTTAGAAAATGCGAAAAGGTTTTTTTCAGAAAAGCTCAAGAAGTTAAGCAAAGACGAGATATCAAAAATATATATAAAACTTACTCAAAAACTTTTATTTAACATATATGTCATAAGCGATGATATTGATGTCTGCATGTCATTCGAGACAATGAATAACAGAGGACGCCCTCTGAGCAAACTTGAACTACTAAAAAACAGACTCATATACCTTACAACAAAAATGTTTGACGAAAACAAAGATGACATTGCCAAAGTAAGGAGAACAGTCAATGAAAATTGGAAAATGATTTATCATCAACTCGGGAGAAATAAATCTCAACCGCTCAATGACGATGATTTCTTAATGAGTCATTATTCAATTTATTTTCACGAGAATTTGAAAGTAAAACGAAGCCAAGGATCAGAATTTTACGATCACCGTCGCATATTAACTTATGAAAAATTCCTACTGTCTGATTATTTTATTGAACAAAAATTACACTGCGAATCGCAGTCGGAATCGTTAAGCATTGCAAAAATAAACAAATATGCATCAGACATTGGATTGGCTTCGGAAGCTTGGTTTGGAATACACAATCCAAAATTATGGCCAGAACTAACTCAGCCAGAAGTGAAGCACTTAGAGAGAATAAATAGAATCGGAATTGGCAGCAATGCAGCACTTCTACTTATAGTGTTTCTAAGAGTAAAAAACACTGAACAACGGTTAAAAATACTAGAACTAATCGAGAATTTACTATTTCTATTCTCTCTTAGAATGAGCTCTTATTACTACTACTCATATGCGAACGGGGATTACATACCATCCGACATGGAGGTAATTGCAAAATACATCAACCATAGCATTGATGAAAACGGGTTAATTCAGCACCTAAGTAGCCGAATAGATAGAATAAAAACAGATACTGAATTTATAAAAGACATTATTCAATCATTCAAATCAAGAGGATTCTACGGATGGCAAGGGATAAAATATTTTATGTACGAATATGAAGCCCATCTACAAGAAAAATCAAAACAATTTTCCCCTAAATTTTCATGGGAAGATTTATTTGATAATGATGATGTAAAAACAATTGAGCACATTTATCCCCAAAATGCAAAAAAACAGTACTGGAAAGATAATTTCCCCAAATTCACACCAACTCAACGTGAAAGCCTGAGAAATTCACTTGGCAATTTACTACCAATGCCACAAGGAAAAAACAGCTCTCTCAGCAACAATGACTTTGATTCAAAAATTGACAATGGGAATGGGCTTGGATACAAATATGGATCGCTTTCAGAAATTGAGGTTGCAAATCACAAAGTATGGAATCCAGAAGCAATTCTACAGCGCGGTTTGTCACTACTTTCCTTTATGGAAAAAAGGTGGAGTTTAAAGATAGGTACGCAAGATCAGAAAATTACAATGCTTGGATTATCTTTCCTAAAGAAAGAACAAGTAAATAAATAATACTCAGGGTCATAGCACCCCAGCCCCGTCAAGCATGCTGACGGGTGGCCGGGGCGAGGTCTTAAGCGCCTGCAATGTCTGAGCGATTTGACGTTAGCAAATCGCGAGTTCAGGCGCGCCTCGCGCCGGTCGGGCCCTGTCGGGCAGCCGCAGGCCATGCTTGTGGGGTGGCCTTGGAGGTGAAGGAGGGCTTGGCCAGGCAAGCCCTCTTTCCCGTCCGCCGCGCGGAAGCGGCAACACAGAGCATCATCCGCGCTGCGGATTACCACAGCGCATTACTTCCAATAGCCTTACGCATTACCAGCTACAACTACAAAGCGAACACTTCCTGCAAGGTCTCAAGGGTAGCGGCCAGTGTTGTGCTATTGACCTCCCCCAGCTTCTTCACCAGTCGGATCTTGTCCAGCACTCGAATCTGATCCAGCAATATCAGGCCTTGCTTGCCCTGAAATGTAACCGGTATCCGGTATGGCGCGGGTTTGCTACCAGTGGTCATGGGGGTAACGATGACCGTGCGCAGATAGTCGTGCATCTCTGCCGGTGACACCACCACGCAGGGGCGGGTTTTCCGAATTTCGCTACCGACGGTCGGGTCAAGATTGATTAACCAGACTTCACCGCGCCTTACCATGTCAGCGCCTCATCGCCCTCGTTGCCAAACTCTGGAAGAACCAGCGCGTCGTCTCCGGCCTCTGCCACGGCCTGACTGGCTGCGGCCCAACCCGCCCGGACTTGCTCTTTGGGCTTGGCCAGCATGATGCCTTCTGGCGTAACCGTCATTTCAACTTCACCGTCAAAGCCGAACTGGGTAATCAACGCCTTGGGAATGATGACCCCTTGCGAGTTGCCCATTTTCCTTAGCATGGCTTTCATCACGTTCTCCTTTTTGGTGCGCAGGCACGCTGCTGATTAATGTTATAACTTTGTTATTACATCGGCAAATGCCGCATGTCAACAAATCATGTCGCAGCCAACATTTCTTGCCCCGAAGGGGGCGATCCACCGTACAACGCTGCCGAATAAATCCAATTTTCCCATCGAAAAACCACCGCTCCGACGCCACCCACGGGCCCCGTCAAGCATGCCGATGGGTGGCCGGGGCGAGGTGTTAAGCGCCTGCTTTGTCTGAGCGATTTGACGTTAGCAAATCGCGAGTTCAGGCGCGCCTCGCGCCGGTCGGGCCCTGTCGGGCAGCTGCAGGCCATGCTTGCGGGGTGGCCTTGGAGGTGAAGGAGGGCTTGGCCAGGCAAGCCCTCCTTCCCGTCCGCCGCACGGAAGCGGCAGGAAAATCCATCATCCGCGCAGCGGATTCCTACCTTGTACTTTCCACTGTCCAAATTAGGACCACCGAATAGCAGACTGCCTGTGCTAATTGCGTGATCAGTAAGGTATGTCACAAGAATTCCGTTCAGACAACCCTTCCCATCACCCTCCAGAAATCGATGGAAATACCATCAGCTGTTTCCACTTCGTACAAGCATTCAAATCAGTCAGCATCTTCCATATCACCAATATTTCTTCTTAAGCAGTATTTTCCACGGTTGTAGAACAGGCCTTACAAACCAAAAAATAATCTTGTCATCACAGATTGAGAAGTGAGCAACAACGACCAGGCTACACCTATGGTCAATTGCAATGACGCTCAAGGCCGGGCACCGTATGGCGCATTACTAATAAAGTGCTTAGGAGCTTCTCATGCTGATAAGTCCACCACGATTAAATATTCTTCAAGGCGAAAATGAGAGTTACGAGGAATGGTTAAACCATTTCATGCCATCTACAGCACGAGGGGGATTTCCAATTGGCTCGTATGGGCAATGGCATCTTGGATTGCATCTAAGCAATATCGTTGGCAATAGCCGCACAGGCGAAATTGACATTTGCGCCATTGCTGATGGAATCGTCATGATCAGCCAAAACAGTGGTGACATTCAACCAGATGTTAATGAACATGCTGAACCTGGAGCCACATACAGAAGAGTTGATTCTCGCGGAGTAGTTGTATTACGGCACGAAACTGAAATTGGCGAGGGAGATGAAGGTAAAATTGTTTACTACTCTGTATACCATCACCTTGGAATAATATCTGAAAATGCACAAAAATTAGGAATGCCAATTTATAGAAAAGAGTTGATAGGCTATCCAGGAAGGGTTGGTGCTCAACCTGGCATACACATGGAAATATTTTGCACAGAAGCCAACTTAAAGAAGATAACTGGCAGAACCAGCGGCGACCTGGACTATAGAAACAAAAATGGCCGGATGAATATAATATATGGAGATGTGCACTTCTACATCTGTCTCTTATACACATCTAAAAAAAAAATTTTTTAAAGGAGAAGGGGGGAGAGGGGGGGGTGGGGTGGGGGGGGGGGGGGGGGGGGTGTGTATAAGAGAAAGGGTAAAAAATGTTGGGGGGGTGGTGTAGAGAAAAGGGGGAAGA